>NZ_AP019636.1:0-9021 GCF_007035975.1 Enterobacter sp. 18A13 | reverse complement strand
GCGCAGCCCTGAACCAGTCACGCAGCGCTAGCGGAGTGTATACTGGCTTATTATGTTGGCATGAGTGCGGGTTCAGGGGAAGTGCGTCATGTGGCAGGTGTGATATGTGGCTCAGGAGCGTACGCAGTACTATGCACGAGCAGATGAAATGACGCCTCCTCGCTCACTCGGTCGCTGCGCTCCGGCCGTTCGACTGCGGCGGGCGTTACGGACGCTCACGGAGCAGAAAGTTATCCACAGAGTCAGGGGATAACGCACAACGCAACGTGTGCGCAAAAAAAAGAAGCCCGGGAAAAGGCCACGGCGTTGCCGTTTTTCCATAGGCTCCGCCCCCCTGACAGGCATCACAGAATCTGACGCTCAAATCAGTGGTGGCGAAACCCGACAGGACTATAAAGATACCAGGCGTTTCCCCCTGATGACTCCCTCTTGCGCTCTCCTGTTCCCGTCATGCGGTGTCCGTGTTGTGGTGGAAGCCTGACCTACATCACCACGTCCCGTTCCGTTTAGACAGTTCGCTCCAAGCTGGGCTGTGTGCAAGAACCCCCCGTTCAGCCCGACCGCTGCGCCTTATCCGGTAACTATCGTCTTGAGTCCAACCCGGAAAGACACGACAAAACGCCACTGGCAGCAGCCACTGGTAACAGGAGTACACGAGAAGATAGATAAGAGGTCTTGAAGTAGTGGCCTAACAGAGGCTACACTGGAAGAACAGTTTTGGTAATGGCGGTCTCGTGAACCCTGTTACCGGGTTAAGCAGTTCCCCAACTGACTTAACCTTCGAAAAACCGCCTCCCCAGGCGGTTTTTTCGTTTACAGAGCAAGAGATTACGACTCATTGAAAAGGATCTCAAGAAGATCCTTTATGGATTACCACCTGTTTCACTGCCGAGCGTGACGCCAGTCACTGTTGATGACGGTGAGACCGCCCCGCCACCGGTATCGCGGACATTATTAACCTGACATGCTGCCAGTATCATCGAAACCACGATTACACCCAAGAAAAGTACTCTTTTCATGTTCAGTCCTTTTATTTTTATAATTATCCGGATGAAAGGAGCCTTCGATGAAGGCTCCGGTACTCAATTATACTGATTTGAAACCTGGCTTGCCGTTAGCAGCTCGCCATTCTTTGACTGTTTTAACAATACCCTCAGGACTATCATCTTGATCATCTTTCGGATAATAAATCAGGTCAGAGCCATCAGGATGCTCAGTTAATCGACGAAACTCATCGACTAATTTATTATCGTCTTCTTCTGTTGCTCCCTCAGCTAAACAAATTTTCCGAACGAATTCTAAAAACTCAGCTTCGGTGTAGTCAGAAATCATTTTCTTTTCCATCTCACTTATCCCCTTTGTGGATTTCAATATGTCGTTTTGGTGTGGTTACACGAATACTATCAACATCATAAACAGCACCACCTTTACTGATGGGTTTTACATGATGAAGTTCAAAACGTTGACGCCCACCAACGCGTTCAGATTCAGGTACAAACGGAGACAGACCATTTTTAATGTTGGTTCTGTTCTGTTTTTTAAACTGACTATTTAACTCTGATGTATCTGATGTTGCTTTCCAGAATGCCTTACGGAATGCATCAAAGCTCCCGAACTCACGCCCGCGCAGCTTATCTGCAATTTGACTCGGGATCGGAGCCCCGTAGCCAACAGAAGCATCACCAAGCCAGTTACTGCCTACCTGTTTACCATTCCCTTCAACAGTACCGGACATGTTACGCGGGCTACGGTACATCACATACAATGGTTTCAGTCCAGATTCCGCCGGGAATATGAGGATAAAACCGTATGTATCCTCCTCTTCCACAGGCAATGTTGTCGTGGTTATGCCCTGAGGAACAACATTCTGGCCTCCGGTATGCACAATCTCTTCCGGAAGCGGAACCGGGCCAGAAAGCCCCAGAGGACCGTTAACACCGGGTGCATCTGCCGGGCTCACCAGAATGGTCTGCGCCGGCACACCCGGCATCGCAGGCAGCGTATACCCCCAGTATCCGGTTTCCTTATCAAGAACGGCACGCACAACCGGAACATTACCGGCAACAGGTGAACGTACCAGCTGCGTCTCCAGTACGCCATTGTCACGAACAAACAGACGACCGTACACCTGCATGGCAACGCCTGTACCGCTGTCTGCTGCCTGAGCCAGAGAGGTGCCGTCAGGCAGCGACAGGACATCTCCCGGTATCAGACCGCTGACATCGCGACCCGGTACCACATCGCTGCCTGCACCGGCCTTTTCCGGCCACAGAAGCGCAGCAATGGTTACAGCAACGGGTCCCGCAAGGCTGGCTGTAGCAATCCCACGCAACTCAGCCAACGCGGCGGTAACTCGCGCCCACACCCCACCGGATACATCAGTACCCAGCGTGACCCCTCCGCGGGCGGCAACCGCCCAGGCCACCGGCACACTCTCCATCGGAGCGCTTACCGGAACGCCCCTCACTGACTGGATATCCGCAGAAAGAAGTTTGTCTGCCGCAGCCTGTCTGGCCCTCTGCTTACTGGCCTGTTCAGCAGCCTGACGAGCCTCTTCTGCTGCTTTATTTGCAGCATCGGCACGGCGCTTCTGTTCTGCTGCCTCAGCCTCTTTTCGGGCCTGTTCTGCTGCTGCAACCCGTGCAGCCTCATTCCTTGCCGCATCCAGGGCGGCGACAGCGGCAAGACGGCGCGTTTCTGCGTCACGCGCTGCAATATCAGCACCAGCACTGGCCTGCTCTGCCGCCCCCGCCTCTGCTGCAAGATTAGCGGCATAGTTGCGCTTATTGATGGCATCCGTCTGAGCGGCATCACGCTGGGCAACCGTAATTCCGGTTGAGTTCCATACCGTATAGGTCAGGGTATGATTGGCTGTATCCCGGGTAATAGTTTTGTTGTACCCGAATGTTCCGTTCTTGACTGAATAGCTGGTTCCGGCCGGTGATTTTCCTGTGATTTTAGCCAGAAGAGTTGTATACGCCTGCTCAGCCTGAATCGCTTCGGTATTAGCAGAAGTCGCGGCCTGCCGTTTTTGTTGAGCAACAGCACGCGCACCTGATGCAGCAGAGCTGGCAGCGCCGGCATCACGGGTCGTCTGATCGAGCGCAGCTGTGGCCTGGCTGACGGATTGCGTGGCACCGGCAATTCTGGCTGCTGAAATCGCGTTCTGTCGCTGTATTTCCGCTGCTGCATTTGCGGCGGCGGCTTCTGCCTGATGACGGGCGTTATTCGCCTGATTCACCTGCTGCGCATTCTGAAGATCAGTTGACACCTGTGTTACCGCCTGAGCCATGGTCACTTTGGCTGAATTGCTTGAGGTGACAGAGATAGTGCGCTCCGCTGTGTCATGTTCCCTGGTGACACGGTCGGGCATCTCGTCATGTGCACGCTGCCAGGCACGGGTGATTTGCTCCCTGGCCCCTGCCTGTTTATCAACCGGCAGTGCATCAAAGGCAGCCCTCATACTGACATAGGCAGGTGTTTGTGTTGATGCAATTGAATTACGCGGAAGACCGTTTAACAGGGCCTCCCGGATAGCTGCATTAATTAATGCGGAATTAAGGGGGCCAGACTGAGCCCAGTTACCGGCTGAAGATGAACCAGATCCGGACGAACCACCTGTTCCGGAATGGTTACCTGAATTTCCTGTGCTGCCACCGCCTGGTGCCGGTTCAGAACCGCGTTCACTACTCCAGGATGTGCCATCGCCAACGCCACCACCATAGTTAAATCCGGGCATATCATTATCCTCATTTTTATTGTTTGACTTGTTCTTCTGAGAAATCAGGTGTGCGGTTTATTGCCTGCCGGAAACCACCGGGCGGGTTAACCGGCAGGCTGTTATAAGTACTCTGCCACACCATAAATACTGTACATAAAAACATGTTTTTATATACAGTATTTTGATGTTACACCTTGGAAAATCGTGTCGTCAACAGGGTTTTTTTGCCCGTCATTCAGCACCGGCTGACAACCCATGACATTCCGTGTTAAAACCGAAGCATGGTCACACTCTGGAATACGGGACACACAGGAGACACTGTCACTTTTATGGCATGGCACACAGTTCAGGACGCACTGAAACTAACAGGAAAATCGCGTTCACAATTATATCGTGATATGGCCAAAGGCCTTGTCAGCTATAGAAAAGGGAAAAATAATCGCCGGGAGTTCGAGACCAGTGAACTGATCCGGACCTATGGTGAGCTGCGTACACCTGAGACACCAAAAAGGCACAGAAAGGGACATAATGAAATCAACAATGGTTCGGACGAAACTCCGCAGATAGCGGTGATACAGCAGCAGCTGGCCGCTCTGCAACAGACCGTAACCCTGATGCTTGAGGATAAAAACGCCCGCGAGGCCGAACGCCGACAACACGATGAAGAGCGGACACTGCTGCAGGCCGAAATCAGCAGACTGAAAGGGGCTCTGGAACAGGAAAAAAAACGCAGCATCTGGTTCAGACTTTTTCGCCGCAACACCTGAGCGATAAACGCTATTAGTCCCCTGTCCATCGTTACTCCATGAAAGAGGAATTCTGATGCCATTACCGGAAAGAATGAGACCCGTGCGGGCTAACCGAAAACAAATGAAAGAGCTGGTCACACAGCTGGATGAAATCCTCGCTTATATCGATAATGGGATGGAGGAAAACAATGAGGTGCTGCAACAGTTAATGGCAGACTGGAATGCCAGGGTTGTTAATCCTTGCGGATTCACCGATTTCCGGGATTTTTCCTCCTGGACCAGCGCACAGGATTTTACCCGGATGGCGCTGAACCAGGATAAATACATCGATGATTTTACCTGGCCGGAACTGGTCTGTGTGATCAACGTCATCTGCAAAGCAGAAGGGCGGGAATCGGATCACAGTTATGCGCTGCAATTACTGGAGGTGAATTTCAGGGCAAATCCACTGGATCTGATTTATCATCCTGACAGCTGGTTCCAGGATAAGGCTTTATTTCGGTTAAAACTGACGACAGAAGAAATCGCAGGCTACCTGATGAAAAAGTCAGGACGCTGGCTCACTGATGCGCCAGATATCACGCTGAAATATCCCATTCCGGACGATGTTTACGATTAGGTGCAGAGCCACTGATTTACCATAACACCCGTTGTCGGCATCAAAAAAAGCCCGCATTGTCAGCGCATAGCGGGCTTCAGTCGTAAACTTCGCGGCGATGTCCAATCGTGGCGGCAAGGATAACAAGCTAGTCATCTCGGATCTCACACAGAACGCGATAATCTCCCACCCGATAGCGCCAGAACTCGCCCAGCTCACCTTTGAGCGGCTTCCCTGGCTGGCGAGGATAGGCAGCAATTGCAATGCGTAAATTGGTGGGCTACGCCGGAATCCCAGAAAATTCCGCCGGTAAACACCAATGTCTGATATTGGTGTTTTTTTAGTGACAGAAAGCCCTGCGGGGCTTTTTTCCTCAAGAGGAAGAGATTACTCTGAGGAAAATAGAGGGTTTGTATACGGTTCGTCGGAACGAGGGAATGGCTCATGCGTAGGAGAAAAACCAACAACTAAAACAGTTCCATCCTGCAGCTTCTGGTAATGAATGACTGCATCTGATGTTTGCCCTGTCGCATTAAAATTCAAATTAAATGTCATGCTTCGAAGGCGACACTCTCCGTATGGGCCGCAGTGGTAGTGCCAATAATTACCTTCTTCATATGCATCCGTACATGGGATCTTCGTTTCCTGATCCGTTAACCAGGAGGGTTTATTCTTCCCTGGTAAAGGTCTCTCTTCTGTAATCCCTGACAAGAAATCAGCCAGAGCCAGTCGTTGCTCTTGGGTCATGTGAGGAAGATCGACAAAAAGCTTCTCGTTCAGCGTCCCTGTCTGGAAAGCTGAATGCAGTTCAAACTTATTGAATTTTATCGTCATCAACGCTTTCCACTTACTTTTTAAAGCAAGTAGATAGCATATCAAAGATCGCTTCTTTTGACTGCGGGGTATTACATTTTAACCCTGCAGATGTTTGATTTTTTTGCGAACGCGAGAGCAGTACTTCGTCAGCACGAGATTTGTACTGCTGACGGCATTCTGCGTCGCCGTTGCTTTTACCAAATCGTACGTTAGCCAACATATGAATCCTATGTTCAGGGTGTGAGTGAAGAACGAACTAGTGTTCGCCCTTAACTTCATGTTAAGAGCATGCTTCGTGACCTGTCACGAAAAGGCGTACTTTTTGGGTAAAAATGGGGTGGCGTTAGCGCCACCTTAATAATAACTACTCTTACAAACACTATGTTATAGTGTTTGTAAGAGTAGTTATCTCTTGATAGATGATTCAAAAAAGCCAC
The DNA here is from genome assembly GCF_007035975.1 of Enterobacter sp. 18A13. Lineage (NCBI taxonomy): Bacteria > Pseudomonadati > Pseudomonadota > Gammaproteobacteria > Enterobacterales > Enterobacteriaceae > Enterobacter > Enterobacter sp. 18A13. The sequence goes on along the minus strand of NZ_AP019636.1, from coordinate 2,700 downwards.
GACAAATGAGCCACAGCGACGACAAAGAAAAAATCGATTATCCGGAAACGCTCCTGTCTATATGGGGGAGAACGATACTCAGCTCCGGATGGACAACTGTTCCCAATGAGTTGCTAAAAAACCAAGCAGAGCTGGGCATCAGCAACTCTGAATTAGTGCTTATCATTCACTTGATATCGTTCATGCATAGCGCTTCAGCAAAAATATTCCCATCCATCGATTCACTTGCTGAACGAATGAACCAAGACAGAAGAACTATTCAACGAACCATACAGCGACTTGAAGATAAAGGGCTGATACGAAAGAGAGTTAGATCGACAGGTAAATACGATATAGGGCTGAGCAATGTATACGACATATCTCCTCTAATGTTGAAAATCATAAACATACAGCTACCAACAATGTCCCCACCACCAAACACTCACGTTTGCCCTAAATGTAAGAAATTCGCAAAGTCGGAATCTGAAATAGAAAGGTTGTTTGGTTACCGAAGAGTGTCTCCGGATAAAGTGGTAATTCAAAGTTGGTGCAAAGAGTGTCGTGGAGCCCCGAAGAAAGTAGAGCATTTACCATAACGTCTCATTACGCGCACCGCTAAAACAGCATGATGGCGTTTCCGGGGTCAGACGGGCGAAAGTCGTGGCTGTGAAACCGAAAAACCACCGGAAACACGCCCGGTAAATTTTAACCGTCTGCATGACCATGCAGCCAGATGAATAACGCCGGATTTCACCGTAATCAGGTAACGAAACGTCTGTTTCCGGCAAAATTCTCAGTCACCGTACTCCCTGTCTCCCAGCTCCAGGGTTTTCTCATGCTCCCGCTGTTTCTTTTCCGCCTCCGCCAGTTCGTGCCGCTGCACTACCGGCTCAAACGACTCAGTTGCCCGCTCAAGTGCTCCACCTGCTGACTCAAGCGCATGACCTGCCCGCTCAGCCGCTCGTTGTCCCGTTGCATAAGACCACACATCTTCCGCAATTCCCCGAAGGCGCTCTCCCACTCGCCCAGCCTTTGCGAGTAGTCCTGCTGTAGCTGCTCTAACGCGCTCAGCAACTGTCTTTCCAGCTCTGTCATCGCCCCTTACTCCTTCACCAGCTTCACCGCGTTCCGCTTCCCGTTGCCCGTTTTCAAACCCGCTTCGGCTTTCACTCCCTTCGGCAGTACCAGAAAGCGTCCGTTGCTGTCTTCCTGGTACATCACGCCCCATGTCTTCGCGTTCAGCTTCGACAGTGTCGCGTTCTGCCGGTCGATTTCCGCCAGGTTCGACGCTATCAGGCTCCCCTGATACCACAGCACCCCGCTCAGGCTGGCGCACAGCAGCCCTGACACCATGGTGATGGTCAGCCACGTCCGCCCGACCATACTCATCACGCTCAGCCTGTTCGACTGCATGGCTTCGGTCATGCCCTTCTCGTGGGCGCTGATGGCGTCGCTTATTCTCAACAGACTTGAGTTCAGTGCCTCGCTGACAGACTTCTCGTGCCCGCTGAAGGCGGCTTTCAGCATTTTCTCGGTAGACTGCTGCTGCTCTCTCGATTTCTGCTCCAGGTCCGTCGCCAGCTTCAAAAGACTGCTCATAAATCGCTCCCTTCAGTCGGATGTTCCGCCCCCCGTCAGGGTCGGCAATGCTGATACTGTTTTTTGTGGTCCGCACCACCTCAAAACCTGCCGCCGTGAGCGCCTCAGTAACGTCCTGACGCGTTTTCAGCTCTCCGACCACGCAGAGACGCACCAGACCGTCCGTAATCGCCTCAGCGGCTTCCTGCTTCGTTTTCGGCAGGGTGTTCGGCGTGACCAGCGTCCGGCGGTTCTCCGGCGCGTTCGGGTCGTGCAGCCCCAGACGGGCATTCACGATGGTCTGCCAGGCATCAATACGCGGACGGTCGGCACGGTCGTAGTACGGCTGCAGCCGCTTCCCGGTCAGTAATTCGGTGTTCGGGATAAGAAAGTTCAGCTCCAGACGGCCCTTGTCCCGGTGCTCCACCCACAGAATGCTGTACTGGTCTTTATCGAGTCCGGGCATCAGAACCCACTCAAAGCTGTCCATCACTTTTTCGCGCTGGCCCGCTGGCAAATCCGCCTCCGCGAACGACAGCACCCCTGACGTGTATTTCTTCGCATACGGCGAGGCGTCGATAAGCTCCCGCACTTCTTCTGGCTTCCCCTGCAGAACGCTTGCGCCCTCTCGCTGCCGGTCCTTACCCAGCAGATAGTCAACCGGGCCGGAACCACCGCCGCGACCTCTGGCGTGAAATTTAACGATCATCGTCCAGCCTGTCCTCCAGTACCGCATGCCGCAGCCGCTCAAGTCCGGCGTCGATGGCCATCAGCGTGGACACAATCTGAACACGGTCATGGCCGCTCCCACCACCGGCATTCACCCGACGCGCTATCTGGTTCAGGTTGTTCCCCATTCCGGCAAGCTGGCGCAGCAGCGCAGGCGCAAGTGTGGGAAGTTTGCCGGCCCGCGCCGGCTTCTCGTCCAGGCACGTCTGGCGCATCCACGCCGCGAGCTGTTTGCCGTCGCAGCGTTCCAGCAGTCGCCGGTGCTCGTCTTCCGTAACCCACAGGGTGAGCATTTTGGTGCGTTTCTCGGGCAATCAGGCCTCCTGATAACGCCGGGACGGGCGGGAAATATTTTCCCGGTCGGCGTGGCGTTGGACAAGCCGCAGGCGCGTCAGGCTTTTAGCAGGTTTCGGG
>NZ_AP019635.1:0-150509 GCF_007035975.1 Enterobacter sp. 18A13 | reverse complement strand
CGGTTTACGTTTAACGATCGTTTCTTTGGGGTCAGTACGTCTGTTTCCAGTCTGATCCCTGTGCCCATCGGGATGGCGGACTCACAAGTGACGAGCGCCAGCGCCTCAAAGAGCTGGAGCAGGAAAACCGGGAATTACGGCGTAGTAACGATATCCTGCGGCAAGCCTCAGCTTATTTTGCGAAGGCGGAGTACGACCGCCTGTGGAAAAAATAATGCCGCTGCTGGATACACTCTGCGACGGGGTCGGACCGGTATGTCATGAGCTGAATATCGCCCCGTCGACGTACTATCGGCACCGTGAATATCGCCAGCATCCGGAGAAACGTAGTCTGCGTGACCGCCGTGACGACCTGCTGAGACCGGAAATACAGCGGGTGTATGGCGGAAACTACAGTGTCTATGGCATCCGTAAAGTCTGGAGACAGTTGCAGCGGGAAGGCTTCAGTGTAGCCAGATGCACCATCGCGCGACTGATGAAGGCTATGGGGCTGGCTGGTGTGCTGCGGGGTAAAAAAGTGCGCACCACGGTCAGCCGGAAAGACGTTGCGGCAAGCGACAGGGTAAACCGTCAGTTCGTGGCAGAGCGGCCCCAGTCAGCTTTGGGTGGCAGATTTCACGTACGTCAGCACCTGGCAGGGCTTCGCATATGTCGTGTTCATCATAGATGTGTTCGCCGGCGTTATTTTAGGCTGGCGGGTATCATCGTCTATGGAGACAACGTTCGTACTGGATGCGCTGGAGCAGGCACTGTGGGCACGTCGACCTTCCGGCACCATCCATCACTCGGATAAAGGTTCGCAATATGTTTCACTGGCCTACACGCAACGGCTGCAGGAAGCGAAGCTTCTTGCTTCAACGGGCAGCACGGGTGACTCTTACGATAATGCCATGGCCGAAAGCATCAACGGTCTGTACAAAGCAGAGGTGATACACCGCCAGAGCTGGAAAAACCGGCAGGAAGTGGAGCTGGCAACACTGTGGTGGGTGGACTGGTACAACAATCGTCGACTGCTTGAGCGGCTCGGTCACATCCCACCTGCTGAAGCAGAAAAAGAGTATTACGCTTCCATCGGGAATAAGGAGCTGGCAGCCTGAGTTCCCGGACTTAACTCTCTCCCACAAAACCGGTACGGTTCATCATCATATAATATTGGTTCTTTTCTCTTCTTATAAAATCTCTCATATCCTCAATAAAGTCAGTAATTTAATTACAGGCTGCAGTCCTGTAACCAAGTGCTGAAGGCAGTCAATGCCGTAGATTTCTGTTTTGATTTTAAAAACGTCAACCAATAACTTCCCATGTTTACTTCAATATCAAAAGGCATTTTAAGCAATCCTATCTCCAATTCCCTTCTGAACATACATGCAGGTGCCAGAGCTATTCCATCAGATATGCTAGTAGCATCAACCATAAGTCTAGATGAATCAAAAATTGGTCCTGTAATTACCCATGGCTCAACACCAGCAACTTCAAGCCAGTGATACCATTCATCCTGCCGATAAGTTCGTAATAACAATTTATTTCTTAGATCATTCGGTGAGAGAAGACTTTCTGCAACAACAGGAGAGCATAGTACAGTGTGCGGTGCAGAAAATAGTTCAATATTGTCAGTAAGAGTCCATTTTCCTGTTCCAAAGCGAATTGATGCATCAATACCTTCAGTTGCCAAATTGATTGTATTGTTATGGGTTAAAATCCTTAAGTCAATCCAGGGGTATTTTTCATAAAAATCCTTAAGCCGGGGCAAAAGCCATCCAATCGCAAAAGTTCCCACCACAGCAACAGTAAGCACTTCGAGAAATTTACCTCCACGGAATTTTTGTAAAGCTGAATCCATACGATTGAACGCATCATTAACGATAGGAAGTAAATGTGCCCCTTCTTCTGTAAGAAGTAATCCTCGCGGTAACCTTCGAAACAGAGTGACATTAAGAATGTTCTCCAGAGAACGAACGTGTTGACTTACAGCGGCTTGACTAACATGCAGTTCAAGACCTGCACGTGTAAAGTTAAGGTGGCGGGCAGAAGCCTCAAAAGCCCGTAACCCGTTCAATGGGAGGCGATTTCTCATGGCGTATTAACCTAAAAGTTTTACTTATGTCTAAGCAAATATATTATAGCTTGTCACCATAAAGAGCAAATGTATAATTCATTTTGATAGACATTTTTATACCGTTATTTTTAAATTGTTATATAAATTATGGCTGTTCAATCTTGTTTTTACTAAAATTAGCTGGAGGTATCTTAATGTTAAGTTTCTATTCCCACCCCAAGAATTGCAATGTTTCAATTAAATTCCCATCGCATGAGGAATTCATATTAAATACATTGAATAATGTGCTTATGAAGCATTTTTGATTTTTATGCTAAAGGTGACCCTTTTTATTAATTGTTAGCTGAAAGGTAATCTAATATTTTAAAATTTAAAAATCATTTACTAAAAATAAAGAAATATATCACCTGGCTTGCACTGTATAATTTAATGGATCAGAAAATGAATGGTTTTTTTGTGTATTAAAAATAAATTATCTGTTTATTAAATAGCCTACCTTTGTTTTTTACAACCAGGGAAATGCTTTCAATAAAAAACATCACCAGGTTGCTAACATATTAAAAGATAAAATGTTTTTATTTTAATGAAAGTATTTAATTTCGCTTTATGTTTTACATGCGTCAACAAGCGCGGACTAATAGATGGCGTATTAATTTCTGATTTATAGCCAGTAAACTTTATAAAGGTGTTAAATATGTTAAAAAAAATGCGAAAAAATGCGATTATTCTTTCTTTTTCGCTCTGCCTTCCTTTTGCTTCATCTAACTCATTTGCAAATCAGGAAAGGAATGGCCTGGCTCAAATTAAGGAACTGGAAACTGTTTTTGGAGGGCGGATAGGTGTTTATCTTTTAAATACAGAAAATGGGAAAGAGTTTTCCTACAGGCAAAATGAGAGATTTCCTTTATGCAGTTCATTTAAGGTGTTCTTAGCTGCATCCGTATTAAAAAAAACTCAGGATAAATCTTTTTCTCTTAATGATACGGTAGAGTATTCCGGTCGTGTTATGGAGAAGCATTCTCCTGTATCAGAAAAATACCTAGAAACGGGTGCAAGCGTTCAGACTTTGGCTATGGCAGCAATTCAGTACAGTGATAATGGAGCGTCTAATCTATTAATGGAAAGATACGTCGGAGGTCCTGAAGGTTTGACTGCATTTATGCGATCAACGGGAGACACGGAGTTCAGGCTTGATCGCTGGGAGTTAGAATTAAACTCAGCTATTCCAGGCGATAAACGTGATACTTCAACTCCGAAAGCAGTAGCAATGAGCCTAAAAAATATTGCATTTGGTTCTGTACTTGATGCTAAAAATAAAGCCTTACTGCAGGATTGGCTTCAAGGAAACACGACTGGCAATGCGCGAGTCAGAGCCGCAGTTCCTGATAAATGGGTTGTTGGCGATAAAACAGGCACCTGTGGTTTCTATGGTACAGCTAATGATGTTGCTATTTTATGGCCTGATTCCAATTCACCTGCTGTTATCGCTGTGTATACAACGCGTACTAATCAAAACGATAAACATGATGAAACAATAATTAAAAATGCTGCAAAAATTGCTATAAATGCAGTGTATGGAAGTTATAAATGATTTTGTTGTAATTAAATAGAGGTATTACCTGTGTAAGCGCCCCATCAGCGACGTCTGTCGACGAACCTTTAATCCGACGATGATAGAGTCCACTTAATTTTAAAAATGGACTCTATCAAAAATGGGTAATACCTCTGATTAGTTGAATTTGATGTATAATACTCGTTTTTAGGGTTGATGATCTTACCCAGATAATGTGGACACCGCCCTAAGCGAGGTTCTGGTTTTCAAATTGTTCCGGGCTGAGTCCGCCACAGGCACTGTGACGACGCCACCGATTGTAATCACACTCGATATAATTGAACACCGCCGTTCGCATTAATTCCCGGCTGATAAAGCGCTCTCCATGGATACATTCCACCTTCAGCGAATGGAAGAAGCTTTCCGCGCAGGCATTGTCGTAACAACACCCTTTGGCGCTCATGCTCCCGCGTAGATTATGCCGTTTCAGCAATGCCTGATAATCCGCTGAACAATATTGCCCGCCACGATCCGTATGGACGATGACATTTTCCGGTCGCTTACGTCGCCACAGTGCCATCTGTAGCGCATCACACGCGAGTTGTGCCGTCATTCTTGGCGACATCGACCAGCCAATGACAGCCCTGGACCACAGACCGCCAGATACAGCCAGCCCTCATCCGTACGTACGTGATGTCACCAGCCCATTTCTGGTTCGGCCTGCTGGCGTAAAAATCCTGCTTCAGCAGGTTCTCTGATACCGGCAGACCATGCTTACGGTAGCTGACCGGCCTGAACTTACGCGCTGCTTTTGCACGAAGCCCCTGACGACGCAGGCTGGCGGCGATGGTTCTGATGTTGTACCGGGGCAATTTATCAGCCAGACGCGGTGCACCATACCGCTGTTTTGCATCACTGAACGCCTGCCGGACAGCGGCATCACAGACCAGACGGACTGCCGTCGCCGGTTAGTCTGATGACGGCGCAGACACCATGAATACCAGCCACTCCTGGCCACGCGCAGCACCCGGCACTGAACTCTGCCCGATGATTTTCGACAAAGACATACTTCATTTCAGGCGCTTCGCGAAGTATGTCGCGGCCTTTTGGAGAATGGCCAGCTCCTCGTCCCGTTCAGCCAGCAGGCGTTTAAGACGTGCAATTTCAACGGATTGCTGCTGCTCCCGCTCAGAGCCAGACAGGGCCTGCTGTTGTTTTTTACGCCAGGTATAAAGTTGAGATTCGTACAGACTGAGTTCACGGGCTGCGGCGGCTACACCAATGCGTTCAGCAAGCTTCAGGGCTTCCTGACGGAACTCGGGCGAGTGTTGTTTGCGGAGCTTGTTGCTGGTTGTGGCTGATTTGGTCATGAGTCACCTCTGGTTGAGAGTTTACTCACTTAGTCCCGTGTCCACTATTCGCGGGTAGGATCAGTTCGTGGCAGAGCATCCCACTCAGCTTTGGGTAGCAGACTTCACATACGTGAGTACCTGGCAGGGCTTCGCGTATGTGGCGTTCATCATCGACGTGTTCGCCGGAGCCATCGTGGGCTGGCGGGTGTCGTCATCGATGGAAACCACGTTCGTGCTGGATGCGCTGGAGCAGGCGCTGTGGGCCCACCGGCCATCAGGCACCATCCATCACAGCGACAAAGGTTCACAGTACGTGTCGCTGGCATACACACAGCGGTTGCAGGAGGCGGAGCTTCTGGCTTCAACGGGAAGTACGGGTGACTCTTATGATAACGCGATGGCCGAAAGCATCAACGGCCTGTACAAAGCGGAGGTGATACACAGGCAAAGCTGGAAAAGCCGTGCATGAGCTGGCGACGCTGGCGTGGGTGGACTGGTACAACAATCGCCGGTTTCTGGAAAGGCTGGGGCATATCCCACCGGCAGAAGCCGAACATGCATATTATACTTCCATCGGGAATAAGGATCTGGCAGCCTGAGTTCCCAACCAAAATACTCTCCCGGAAAACCGGGGCGGTTCAGTCTGGTTAACTCGACCAGAACAGCCCCCAATAATGGCGGGATGCAGGTTATACAGGTACCGGACAGAATTGGGGGGCGGGCTGAAGGGCTTTACTCACTGCTGAAAAGCTGTGGCTGGCAGGCCGTCTGCCACACGAGCACTGGATCCTGATGTCCGTCAGCGCCTGCTGAACTGTCTTAACGGGTGTAAAGTAATATATGAGGGACACGTGCTTTTGAAGCATAAGCACACTATCTTAAATTTAGTTGCGCTTGAACTGTACGGTTTTTTCGGGAGTCTAAACTCTCAGTGAAAGGAGGCCCAAAATGACAGTTATATTAGCGAAGGAGAAATTATGTGAAAAAGATAATCATCTACTTTTCAGGCGTTTTTGTATTTCTACAGATCTCCCTTGTTGGAGCAAATCCTCAGGACAGGGCTCATGAAACGGTTGAGCGCTTTCTGAAGTGGGAAAGGAATATTAAACCAAGCGGTATCTATCGTGAAAAACTAGGTGGCGAACTTCCTTCACTGATTTCACCGGAATTGCTGTGCCTGCTGGAGAGTGTATCTGATTTACGGGAACGTGCTATCCGGGAAGCTCCTGGCGAGAAACCTCCTTTTGTGGAAGGAAATCCATTTCTGCCTAATGCATGGGAGCGACCGCAGAGTTCAGAGATTATTTCTTCTGTTATGATTCCCGGCACTAAAAGGAGCATTGTGAGGGTACTCTTTGACTATGGGTCCGGCACTGTCTTTACCGGGACTTTCAAGGTTAATGATGGCACTCAGGGGACAAAGATTTCTGACGTGGACGCGGGTGGTTCCTGTGATTTCTGCCAGCGTGGAAGTTTACGCAAAGAACTCTATAATTCACTTCATATATATGCAGGGGTTAAGGCTTCACACTGTAAAGATCTTACAAGATGAAATCACCCAAGAGTTATTGTTATAATGTTATTAGGGGATGGCAGATTTATATGAATTTAAAAAAAAACACTTTGCTTAAGTTTATTGTATTATATTTATTATTTCCATTAAATAGTTATGCCACTGATATTTCGGAGCGTTGCCTTATTTACGATAACTCTATCGGTCAGGTAAAGTTAAATACAAAAATTGTTGATTACCTAAAAGTTAAGGAGATTTCGTACGCCAAGGAAAAGAATGCAGATGGCATTTTTATATGGCATCTAAATGTGAACAAATTTTACAGCTTAGATGCCATAGTGAATTCAGCTGGTAGAATAATATATATCGAAACGTTTGATGTGCGGTGTAAAAATAAATGGGGAATTCATCCCGGCATGACGCTAACGAGAGCAGGGGAAATTATGGGGGGAATTGAAAAAACATACAGTACTGAAATTGAAATGAGGCAGTATGCCATTTTCAAAAACAGGTCTCTCCAGATATTCAGGGTAAAGGCTAATTCTGAATATACTGTAGACAGTATACTTTCAATAGGCATATCTTCGAAGTAAGCGCCCCGTCAGCGACGTCTGTCGACGAACCTTTAATCCGGCGATGATAGTGTTAGCGCCAATGATATAAGACTGTCATTTGCCATTTGAGTTGTCCGCTCCACCCAACATGTTGTTTCCTTGAGGTTCTCACACCAGAAAGGACATCGACATGCTGAGCAGAGAGGACTTTTACATGATAAAGCAAATGCGTAAGCAAGGGGCGTACATTATCGATATTGCGACTCAGGTTGGTTGCTCTGAGCGTACTGTCAGGCGGTATCTTAAATACCCTGAACCACCGGCCAGAAAAACACGCCACAAAATGGCCAAACTGAAGCCGTTCATGGACTATATCGACACGCGCCTGGCTGAGAATGTCTGGAATGGCGAGGTTATCCTCGCAGAAATTAAAGCAATGGGTTACACCGGCGGGCGCTCCATGTTGCGCTATTACATCCAGCCCAAACGCAAAATGCGGCCATCGAAGAAAACAGTCCGCTTCGAAACCCAGCCCGGTTACCAGTTGCAGCACGACTGGGGCGAAGTCGAGGTGGAGGTCGCTGGACAGCGATGCAAAGTTAACTTCGCGGTGAATGCGCTGGAGTTCTCCCGTCGCTTCCATGTCTTCGCCGCACCAAAGCAGGACGCTGAACACATCTATGAGTCTCTGGTCCGCGCCTTCCGATACTTCGGTGGCAGCGTGAAAACCGTGCTGGTTGATAACCAGAAGGCGGCGGTGCTGAAGAATAACAACGGGAAAGTGGTGTTCAACTCCGGGTTTCTGTTGCTGGCCGACCACTATGACTTCCTGCCACGCGCCTGCCGTCCGCGCAGGGCCAGAACCAAAGGCAAGGTGGAACGAATGGTGAAATATCTTAAGGAGAACTTCTTCGTCCGGTACTGAACCGCCCCGGTTTTGTGGGAGAGAGTTTAGTCCGGGAACTCAGGCTGCCAGAGCCTTTTCTCCGATGGAAGCATAATACGCTTTTTCTGCTTCAGCAGGTGGTATGTGGCCGAGTCGCCCAAGCAGCCGACGATTGTTGTACCACTCCACCCATGTCAGCGTCGCCAGCTCAACCTCTGTACGGTTTTTCCAGCTCTGTCGGTGTATCACCTCCGCTTTGTACAGGCCATTGATGCTCTCCGCCATTGCATTGTCGTAGGAGTCCCCCGTGCTGCCCGTTGAGGCCAGCAGTTCCGCCTCCTGTAGCCGCTGCGTGTACGCCAGCGACACATATTGCGATCCCTTATCGCTGTGATGGATTGTGCCTGACGGACGACGGGCCCACAGCGCCTGCTCCAGCGCATCCAGCACGAATGTCGTCTCCATCGAGGATGACACCTGCCAGCCCACGATGACGCCGGCGAACACATCGATGATGAACGCCACGTACGCGAAGCCCTGCCAGGTGCTGGCATACGTAAAATCTGCCACCCAAAGCTGGTTGGGACGGGCAGCGACGAACTGGCGATTGACCCTGTCATGAGCGGCCTGCGTTTTACGACCGACTGTCGTGCGCACTTTTTTACCACGGAGCACACCGGCCAGCCCCATAGCCTTCATCAGCCACGCGATGGTGCATCTGGCCACGCTGAAGCCTTCCCGCTGCAACTGACGCCAGACCTTGCGAACACCATAGACGCTGTAGTTTTCGTCGTACACGCGCTGTATCTCCACTTTCAGCTGGTCGTCACGTTGCTGCCGCAGGCTACGCTTCTCCGGATGCTGACGCTGCTCCTGGTGCCGGTAATATGTCGACGGGGCGATATCCAGCTCATGGCATACCGGTCCGACCCCGTGGCTCCTGCTGAGGGTATCCAGCAGCGGTATTATTTTTCCACAGACGGTCGAACTCCGCCTTCGCAAAATAAGCGGAAGCCTGCCGCAGGATATCGTTGCTGCGCCGCAGTTCCCGGACTTCCCGCTCCAGCTCCTTGAGACGTTCGCGCTCAGAGGTGGAAAGTCCACCGTCACCTCCGCCTGCATCCCGCTCATGCTGACGAAGCCAGGTGCGCAGGGTGTCGGTGCTGCAGCCTATTTTAGGGGCAAGAGAATGGATAGCCGCGTGTTCAGAACGGTACTCATCACGCTGGTCCAGCAACATTCTGACTGCCCGTTCACGAAATTCCGGGGAGTAACGGTTTGCTGATTTTGATGCCATGTCGGATCTCCTTTTTCACTGAGAGTTTAGTCTCCCGGAAACCCGGTGCGGTTCAGCGTGTATTTCCTGTTTGAGCCGTTTGATCGCTTTCCGGGATATTGCTGTGCCCCAGTAGGGGCGCCCACCTTTGCCATAAAATCGGCCAATGGTATATCCGAGAAAATCAAAATTCCCTTCAGGTAGAGCGACCAGCCGGGTTTTACTTTCGTTAACGGTCAGCCCCAGCCGTTCCATCAGGCGCTTCATCCTTGTCATGGCCTGTTCTCCGGTTCCCCTTTTGCATAATATCACCAGATCGTCGGCATAATTGACGATCTCGCTGTTCTTCTCCCAGAAAGGAGTCCCGCTATTCCATGCCAGAATAAATCGCCTGAAATAGAGGTTTCCCAGCAACGGGCTTATTGGTGAACCCTGTGCCGTTCCACGATGAGTGTTACGGCCAGCTGTGGTCCGGATTTCGACACCCTGCCTGGTCCGTTCCACTACCGGGGCTCTGAGCCACTGGCGGATTATCCCCAGTACGCTACCATCACTTATCCTCCGGGCGATGCATTTCATCAGTTGCCCATGAGGGATCGTACTGAAGTAGTCAGATAAATCCGCATCAACGACTTCTCTGGCGAAGCGTTCAGAGATGCTAAAGTAGACTCTGCGTATGGCCATTTTGGCGTCGATGTGACTTCTGAAACCGTACTGCCGTGGGGACAGATCGGTGTCGAAAACGGGGTTAATAACGAGTAACACCGCCGTCTGAACCACTCTGTCTTTTATTGTCGGGATACTCAACGGGCGTTGTCCGCCGTTGGCTTTGGGGATCCATACACGCAACAGGGGCGAGCAACGATACTGCTTTGTGCTCAGCTCCTGCTTTAATCTTCGCAACCATTGCCCTAATCCCTGCTGTTCTATGCCAGCAAAAGACTCTCCATCCACGCCGGGGGCTCCCCGGTTGAGACGGCATCGCCTGTAAGCTTCCACGAGAACATCCGGTCGGCAAACCTTATCCCACAGACTGTGGAATTTAGCCGTTGCGTTACCCTTTGCTTTTGCCTGTAGTGTCTTCTGCAGGTTCTGAACCGATTCGAGCGGAGTTGTTAGGCTGATGCCAATCCCCGGGCTCTTCCTGCTTGGTACACTGGTACTGCAACAGGTGGCCTTCGCTCCTCTGACATTACTCAGTCTCTTCACTACTACACCCCCATCCGCCATCCATAACAACCGACTCAGCCCCTCACGGGGCGTCGTTGCCCGTCTGCCGGGCGGGCATCGTTATGGACTTCCCTTGTTGCACGATCGATCAATCGTTATGCGTGCTGTCACCACTACCCCGGTGGGTATGACCGGTGCATTTCTCACTCTCTTCCCGGTCATCGTCGGCCTTCCCCGTTATTATGGCGTGTCAGCACCCACGACGGCATTTCGAGGCCTGCTCAGTGTTCACTCACGTTACGGACCGCATAACCTGTTGACTTCCTTAAGAAGCCGTTTCAGGGAGAGCTTCAGCCCATTCGTTACCTCCTGGACCGCCCCCTGTACTTCCGGCCGGAGCGAGAGTTAGCCGGGTCGGACTTTCACCGACGGAAAGATCGTGCCTTGCAAGGCACACATAACAATGCCGCAGAACGCGCGCTACGAGCGGTCTGTCTTGGGAAAAGAACTACATCTTCTTCGGCAGTGACCACGGTGGCGAGCGTGGAGCACTGCTGTATGGTCTTATCGGGACATGCAGGCTCAATTGCATCGATCCGGAGGCTTACCTTCGCCATATCCTGAGCGTACTGCCGGAGTGGCCGTTGAACAAAGTTGCCGAACGCCTGCCATGGAACGTAGAGTTCACCAATAAATAATCGTCAATACGGTGCTCACTTAACACTTACGCATGATGGTTGTAGCAAGGGAGGCTCCCTAACGGGGGCCTCCCCGGGCTGACGCCCGATCTCGTTGTCCCGGAAGCTTCAGACCTCGCCGTTGCCAGCAACGCCTGTTCCGGTAGGCTACAGCTAATGGAATAGCTATTTTTATCAATGTAAAACAATATGTTAAACGGCTTCCTGTCGACAACCACCTCCGGCTCACCATGCTATGCTGCCTGATGGCTTTACGGAAGAAGCTTAGAGAGGCAGCAGCATCTCGTTTGCCGGGAATTACCGATACAGGGTACCAAGGATTTACCATTTTATATAATGTGTAATTTTAAATATTGCACTTTACTGATTTTATGGTAATTATATAATTTGAAAATTGCTTGAGTTGTTTTTTCTTTGCAAGAAGGGAAATATTGGAACTACGAGGTAGTTTTCAATTTATATTATTACATGTTTAAAAATTAAGTAACATCCGAATTAATTCCTGCCAAGATTAATGAGAAGGTCAAGTATGAAAGAATTTGATAATAAGGTTGCATTGGTTACTGGTTCTTCTCGCGGTATTGGTGCTGCTATAGCAATTGAATTAGCGAAGAAAGGTGCTAACATAGTATTAACGTATTCATCTTCAAAAGAGAAAGCCGAACTATTATTAAATAAAATAAAAGCAATGGGTTCTGATGTAATGCTTTTAAAAATGGATGCAAAGAACCCATCAAGCATGTCTAAGCTAATTGATTCGGTTAGCGAGAAATTTGGAGGGATTGATATACTGGTAAATAATGCAGGCGTGTTTAATGCTTTTGGTTTGATAGGTGATATTGATGAGTCTGAATTTGAATTTCAGTTATCGGTTAATGTTCGTTCGGTCTTCAGTCTTACTCAGGCGGCAGTGAAAAAGATGAAACCTGGTGGAAGGATTATAAACATTAGTAGTATGGTTGGTGAGAGAGCTGCATTTCCTGGTTGTAGTGCTTACATAATGACTAAGTTTGCAATTTCAGGATTAACTCGTGCCTGGGCACTAGATTTATCTTCAAAAGATATTACCGTAAACGCCGTTTTACCAGGGCCGATCGCAACAGACATGACTGCTGGTTTGCAAGGAGCAGATCAAACGCCAGCGTTGAAAAGATTAGGTACACCAGAAGAAATAGCAAATGTAGTTGTGTTTCTTGCCAGTAGTGCTTCAACATTTATGACTGGTGCTTTGGTTACTGTTGATGGTGGTGCTAATGCATAATAATAACCTATCCCAGAAGGGATTGTCAGAATGTCTTAACTAGTAATTTCTGAAGGAAAATATTGCAGGCAGAAAATGGTGGATTATCGATGAGTTTTGGGAAAATGACATCACTTATCCTTGATGGTTAGGAAAATGAATCATCGTTTTAAAAATATCCTGACCATGGATGTTATCGTCGGGAGCGTAATAGTTGCGGGAGGTTGTGGCACTTATGACGATAAAATGAGGTTTCCGGCGAGTTTTTAACCTGAAAGTAAGGGATTTACTGCCCTGGATATTGAGTGCATTACTGATTGCCGTTTTTGTTTGTAGCAGTCTGTTTTTAGTTGATTTTTGGAGGTTTTTATGAAGCTTTATTATATTGTAGGTTCTTGTTCTTTAGCTGTTCGTATTGTGATGAATGAACTAAACATTCAACATGAATCAATCAGGCTTCAGAAAAAGAAAGTTGGTAATGGGTATAAGGTTTACACTTCAGAAGGGATATTATATGAAGACACTATTAATAAGAAAAATGCGGTCCCTTTGTTGGTTCTCGATGATGGTAGAGAATTGACAGAGGTATCTGTAATATTACAGTATTTGGCGGATAAGTATAACGGAAAAATGATTTCCCCTGATAATGGAAGTTTTGAACGTTACCAGGTTCAGGAGTGGTTAAATTACATTGCATCTGAATTGCATAAAAACTTCACTTTAATATTTTATAAAAACGATTATCCAGAAGGCTCTGGTGATTTATTTATGGAGCAGGCAATAAAGAAAATTTCATTTTTGAATTCATGTTTAAACAATCGAGAGAGTTTGGTAGGTGATTTCTCTATTGCTGATGTTTATATGTTCGTGGTGTTATCCTGGTGTCAGTATATTGGAATTGATTTGAAAAAATACACGCATATTGTAAGTTATTACAACCGAATTCTTCAAAGGAAGTCTGTCATTGAATCATTAGAAGAGGAAGGTCTTAAATATCACTTAATCTGATATTGTATAATTTTAAAAACGTATACCGAATCATGCGTCAGAATGCACTTCTGACAGAATGATTTGCTTGCCTGTGGGCATCTGGACGGCATTGACTGGTCCTGATTGTCGATGGACGGCTGTATGATTAAATCGCCGCTGGCAGGGATAAAAAAACAGACCGTAATCCCACAGAAAGAGGGAAGCAAGGCGTAAAGCGCAGTCTGATGACAGATTCCAGCGGGCTTCCTCTGTCGCTGGCCGTCGCAGCTTCGAACACGTACGATATCAAACTGGTTGCAGATACGCCCGATGCATTTCAGACGGGTCGTGCGGGGCAAAAAATCAGGCTCTGCCTGGACAAAGGTTGCGAAGCAGGCTGGCTGGAAAAGTATCTACAGAGCCGTCGCCACGAGCCGCATATCCAGTCCTGTAAGGAAGAATCTTACGGAAGTAAAAACACGTACTTCAAAACCCATGGCTGTGTTGTCGTGAGGACTCATAGTTGGATGAATCGCTTTCGGCGGGTCCTGACCCGATGGGAAAAGAAGGCCCAAAATTACGAGGCCATGTTGCATTTTGTCTGTGGTCTTATCGTCTGTAATAAATCTCTGTTGAAATATGCTCTTAACTTACCTCCATAATGGAGGTGTTTAGTGAACCAGAAAACCAAAATTTCGTATTTACATGCTAATATAAACAAGACTGTTATGCAAGCTGCAATAAAATCAATTTAAACTCTTCATCATCAAACTAAAAGGAGATAAGTTATGGGGGGAAATTTAATTATCCTGGCGCACCCTGATATAAATAAATCAATCTACAACAAAAAAATCATTAGTGGCTTAAAACACATTGAGGGCACACAAATAAAAAATATTTATGAGTTATACCCTGACTTTAAAATAAATACCGCCATAGAACAAAGTGATTTGTTGCATGCGGAAAAAATTATATTCCAATTTCCAATGTACTGGTATGGAGCTCCGGCATTATTAAAGCAATGGGAGCAGTATGTTCTCACTCCTGATTTATGCTCGGGAGTTACAGGTGATAAATTAAAAGGGAAAGAACTTATGATATCTGTTACAGGTGGTGGATCTATGGAGGAATATGAAAGAAAAAAAATGGATTATGATGTCATGAAATTATGGGCTCCATTTTTTTATATTGCAAGGTATTGCCAGATGCAATTCCATGAACCTGTGTACACTAATGTCCCTTATATACCAACTGGCCATGAAAATTGTGACCTTAGTAAGGTCGATGATATCATAAAGCCGCATATAGAAAAAATCCTGAAATTCATAGAGCCCCCAAATAAAAGCAGAAACTTAAATTAAGTTCCAGCAGGAGTCGCCTAAGAAAACGGAAAATAAAGTACGAGAAACGTGTGCAGAGGCAGGAGTCCAGCGATATAGCGTAGGAATGGACATGCTGAGATTCTTGCCCACGTCCTTGGGCTGCAATCCACTGGCCAGTAGCTCTTTGGCTGCAGAAAACGTATCGAACTATCTTCGAGAGTAAGCGTCACATCCAGACCGTATTGACGCTTATGCAGATGTGAGATCGGTTTTCCACGGCAGCAGGTCGCGCAGCCGGTTTACCGGCCAGTCCTGGATATGTCCCAGGACATAGCGCAGCCACGCCTCCGGCTCCACACCATTCAGCCGGCAGGTGCCGATCAGCGAGTACAGGATCGCAGCACGTTCACCGCCCGCGTCTGAACCCGCGAACAGCCAGTTCTTCCTGCCCAGGGCTACGCCACGTAGTGCGTTCTCCGCGATGTTGTTGTCGATCTCCGCCCACCCGTTGCTGCAGTACAGGTTTAACGCGTCCCACTGCTTCAGCAGGTAGGCGAACGCCTTCGCCGTATCCGAGTGGCGCGACAGCACCTTCATCTGTTCCTGTATCCAGTCATACAACGACTGCATCCGCGGTATGGCTTTGGCTTTTCTGGTCGCCAGCCTTTCCTCTGCCGGACTGCCGCGTATCTCCGCCTCGATGGCGTACAGTTCGCCGATGCGCCTCAGTGCTTCGGTTGTGATATCTGTTGGGAGGCGGACGTGGACGTCGTGGATTTTTCGGCGGGCGTGTGCCATACACGCCGCTTCGGTGATGCGGCCGTCTTCGTACAGCGCGTTGTAGCCACCGTACGCGTCCGCCTGCAGGATACCGCTGTACCCGGCAAGATGTTGCTGTGGATGCACGCCTTTCCGGTCCGGCGAGTACGCGAACC
This sequence comes from Enterobacter sp. 18A13, assembly GCF_007035975.1. Classification (NCBI taxonomy): domain Bacteria; kingdom Pseudomonadati; phylum Pseudomonadota; class Gammaproteobacteria; order Enterobacterales; family Enterobacteriaceae; genus Enterobacter; species Enterobacter sp. 18A13. Next base: position 134,986 of record NZ_AP019635.1, on the reverse strand, counting down.
ATACCGCCGGTGGAAGTTGTGACCCCGCGTTACGGTCATCCCGGACGCAGACCCACAGCCGGGCCGTGCGGGTTTTGCCGCTGCCCGGCTCCTGCACCGGCACAGGGATATCGTCGGTATGCACCTTACCCGGCATCAGCACGTACTGGCGAAGCAGGTCGTACAGCGGCTCTATCAGTTCGCTGACCGCGCCGGACCAGCGCCCCAGCGTGGCACGACTCAGTTCAACACCCTGACGACGGTATATCTCTGACTGACGATAGTGAGGCACATGTTCGGCGAACTTCGCCGTGACGATGCGCGCCAGCAGGCCGGGCCCCGCATAGCTGCGCTCAATGGGTTTTGAAGGCATGGGTGTCTGAACGATGTGGTCGCAGCTGCAGCAGGCCAGCTTCGGCCGCTGCGTTTCGATAACCTTAAAGGCGCTGCTGATAAGCTCGAGCTGCTCCGATACGTCGCAGCCCAGCGCAGTGAGCTCGCCACCGCATTCCGGACAGGCGGTTTCTGCCGGCGACAGCGTGCGGGTTTCCCGGGGAAGCGATGCCGGCAGCGGTTTGCGAGAGGAAGACTGGCGCAGCGGCTGGGGCAGTACCGGGTCATGCTGCTCTCCCAGCACCTCCGCCATCTCCTCCTGCAGGGCGCTGATGCGCTCCTCTGCCTCGCGCACCTGGCGCTGCGTTTTCTCACGCAGCTTTTCGGAGCTTTTGCCGAACTGCATCCGCTGCAGCTTAGCGACCAGCGCCTTCAGCCGGTTAATTTCGCTGGCGTACGCCGCCACCCGCTGTGAGAGCAGGCGGTTATACTCCGCCATTTTGCGGATGGTGGTCTGCTGCTCCTGCAGCAGCGCCCTGAGCCGGGCGTTTTCATCAGGGTATGAGGTCTCCATAACCCAACTTTACAGCAGGTTACAGGCGTATTCCAGGGCGTTCCGTTCGCTGCGGATGCTTCCAGTTAATGCCTTCCAGCAGCATGGACAGCTGCGCCGGCGTCAGGTGGATTTTGCCGTCGCGGGTCACCGGCCAGACGAAGCGCCCCCGTTCCAGGCGTTTGGTGAACAGGCACAGGCCGTCCCGGTCCGCCCACAGCACCTTTATCATGTCGCCGCGACGCCCCCGGAAGATGAACAGATGCCCGCTGAAGGGGTCATCCCGTAACGTGTTCTGCACTCTGGAAGCAAGGCCATTGAAGCCGTTGCGCATGTCCGTCACGCCGGCGACCAGCCAGATGCGGGAGCCCGCAGGGAGTGATATCACCGGCATCCTCCCTGCATTTCCCGGATAAGCATCTGCAGCAGCTCTGGCGTCAGCTTTCCACTAATACGCAGCGTACCGGCGGGCAGAACCAGTTCGCAGCAGGGAGACTCTTCCGCAGAGGGTGTCAGCGGGCTGACCTGCCTTTCGGTAGCGGTCAGCGTCACGGGGAGCAGTGCTGGCGTGCTGGCCGGAGTCCCTGACAGCTCCTGCTGATAACGACGTCGCCAGTTGAACAGGAGATTGTCGTTAATGTTATTTTCACGGGCCAGCTGTGCCACGCTGACGCCGGGCTGCATCGACTGCGCCACCAGTGCGATTTTGAAGTCGCGGGGGAAGTTGGGACGTCGTGGTCGTTTGCGGGCGACAGGGATTTCGCAGAGCGCAGGGACTACGGGAAGAATGGACGATTTTCGGGAGTTCTGCCGGTAAAGGCGTTTATCCAGGTTTTTTGCGTTGATCCGTGGCGGCAAAGGCCAGGAGAGACCGGCTTTCCTGAAGCGAACAAAGAGATCGCAGGCCGTGGTTTTGGGGATGCCTAACCGGCGTCCGGCCTCAATGCGCGGCAGTTTTTCTTCAAAGTGGAGGCGAAGTACCTCAAGAAGCCATGTCCGGTGTTTCAAGCGATAGTGTCCATTTAAAATGATCTGCGCCCCAGATCTTGGACAACTTATGCAGCCTGACTCAATCGATATTGTACCGGACTAAGACCGCCAAGTTTTTCCTTTATCCTCAATTGGTTATAATAATCAATGTAATCGATAATGTCTCGCTTTAAGTCATCCACATTTTTATATTCATTGAGGTAATAACATTCTGATTTCAATGTTCCAAAAAAACTCTCTATCACTGCATTATCAAGGCAATTTCCCCGACGAGACATACTCTGGGCGATGCCACTATCTTTTAACCATCGTTGCCAGCGTGACATCTGATATTGCCAGCCTTGATCGCTGTGCAATATTGGGTGTTCGTCTTTCGGCAACTGTTTCAGCGCATCCGTGAGCATAGTCTGCACCATTGAAGGTAGAGGGCGGTTAGCGAGGTTATAAGCAATGATTTCGCCATTATAAAGATCCATGATGGGCGACAAATACAGCTTTTTGCCATTCACTTTAAACTCAGTGACATCTGTGACCCACTTCTCGTTGGGGCGTTCTGCGTCAAACTGGCGTTTCAGGAGATTATCGCAAATTCGTCCTTGTTCTCCTTTATATGAACGGTACTTTTTGACGCGAATCAGGCTGCTAATACCCAGTTCCTTCATGAGTTTTCTAACGGTTTTGCCATTAAGTAAAACCCCCTCGTTACGACATGCCAGCCTGATGCGTCTGTAACCATAGCGACCTTTGTGCTGGTGATAAATTTTCAGCACAAGCGCTCTGGCAGACTGGTATCGGTCCGGAGCCGCAAGACGTTTTACATGATAGTAAAATGTACTCCGGGGCAGCCCAGCAACGATTAACAATCGGGACAATGGCCATTCCTGCCTTAGTTCACTTACAATGCTCACTTTTTCCTGGGCGCTGAGCATGTTTTCTGCTGAACCAAGGCCTTCAGCTTTTTTAAGTAGGCATTCTCGACCCTGAGTTGTTCAAGTTCCTCTCGCTCAACATCGGTTAATGCTGGCTGTGGTGGGACTGGCGTGATGCTTTTATCTGGCACTGGGATGATCTTTTGATTTTTTCGGGTGAAAGCATCCTCGCCATGTTTTCTATATTTTTCAAGCCAGGTACATACAGTACCAAAGGCTGGTATCCCATGTTTTACCGCAGTTTCACGAACAGAGAAGCCATCATCCACAACTTCTTTTACTACCATAAGTTTGAAATCAGCAGAGTAGCGTCCCTTTTTACCCGTAAGCACACCGATCCCATGCTCCCGGTAGGCATAAGCCCATTTTCTTACCGTGCAAGGGCTTATGTCGTACATCCTGGCTACAGATTTCAGACTCAACTCATCTTCCAGATACTTCTCTGACACTTCCTTTTTGAATTCCAATGAAAATTTTGCCATGCGCCCTCAGTTTTTGATCTGGTGTCTAACTTTTGGGGCGCACTACAAAAATGATGGACACTATTTTCCCGGAACCTGAGCCTGCTGCACAGACGGTCTAATTGTGACGCTTACCTTCGAGATCACGCAGGCTCAAAGCATAAGCAAGGTACCAGCGAACGCACCGGGCGATGACATCGACAGAAAAATGGAGTCGTTTGAAGGCTTTTCGGATCAGAGACATGACTGGTTACTTGAGAAAATAAGGGGGATTTTGTCAGCCCCCCTTAATGCAACAGAAACCCCGGGATTGCCGGATCATCAGTAATTCGCCGGAAGTGACTTTTTATCCATCAGCCTTCCCCTGCGCATTGTAATATATCCGCCGGTGCTGAGCTCCTTCAGAATTTTGTTCAGTGAACTGCGTGAGACGGTCGTCCGGCTAAGAATGAACTCAAAGGCTGAAAACCTGCTGCGCTGCTCTTCATCCATTTCCCACAGCATTTCAAGGTGCTGTCTGACAATCCCGTAGACGTTTCGCGATGCGAATGCTTCATCGCGAATGTAGCATTTATTTACCACATCCACACAAAGTGTGAAGGCCTCCTGCCAGAGTGATTGCTCTTCGATAAGGCGCAGCGCGCGTTCCTGCCTTATTGCCATCAGCTCGGCCGGTCTGGTGGTTCTGAGATAATGAAAGATCGTATCCTTCTCCCGGAGGGTCAGTCCGGTGACGGCGGGGGCTTTGACGTAAGCCACGACGGTATCGTCTGACAGCCTGCGGACCTCTGCTTCACCCGCGCACAGACAGTACACGTACTGCGTCTCTTTCTGACGAAATGGTATGGTCTGCTTTTCGCCGGCGACAACCCTGTGAAAACAGTCAGCGCTCTCAATATTGTCAATGATACGTTCTGCAGCAAGCTGTGCGGATATACTGGTCATCATCATTCCGTGTAAAAATACCCATTAATTTAGTGTGGTAAAGGTGTTAACGGAGTTTAATATAGGCGAATTATGATATTATTTTGTATCAGTGATTGTGGAATATTGAAGCTGTGACTGGTATCAAAAAATTCAGCAAGCGTTTGACATTATTCCTGTGGTCCTGACCGGCCTGCCACCTCCGGACAGCTTTTTTCGCTTAAGTTGACGATCACCGCATCCGCCGGTATATCACTTAACTGAACCGCACCGGGTTTCCGGGAGACTAAACTCTCAGTGAAAAAGGAGATCCGACATGGCATCAAAATCAGCAAACCGTTACTCCCCGGAATTTCGTGAACGGGCAGTCAGAATGTTGCTGGACCAGCGTGATGAGTACCGTTCTGAACACGCGGCTATCCATTCTCTTGCCCCTAAAATAGGCTGCAGCACCGACACCCTGCGCACCTGGCTTCGTCAGCATGAGCGGGATGCAGGCGGAGGTGACGGTGGACTTTCCACCTCTGAGCGCGAACGTCTCAAGGAGCTGGAGCGGGAAGTCCGGGAACTGCGGCGCAGCAACGATATCCTGCGGCAGGCTTCCGCTTATTTTGCGAAGGCGGAGTTCGACCGTCTGTGGAAAAATAATACCGCTGCTGGATACCCTCAGCAGGAGCCACGGGGTCGGACCGGTATGCCATGAGCTGGATATCGCCCCGTCGACATATTACCGGCACCAGGAGCAGCGTCAGCATCCGGAGAAGCGTAGCCTGCGGCAGCAACGTGACGACCAGCTGAAAGTGGAGATACAGCGCGTGTACGACGAAAACTACAGCGTCTATGGTGTTCGCAAGGTCTGGCGTCAGTTGCAGCGGGAAGGCTTCAGCGTGGCCAGATGCACCATCGCGCGGCTGATGAAGGCTATGGGGCTGGCCGGTGTGCTCCGTGGTAAAAAAGTGCGCACGACAGTCGGTCGTAAAACGCAGGCCGCTCATGACAGGGTCAATCGCCAGTTCGTCGCTGCCCGTCCCAACCAGCTTTGGGTGGCAGATTTTACGTATGCCAGCACCTGGCAGGGCTTCGCGTACGTGGCGTTCATCATCGATGTGTTCGCCGGCGTCATCGTGGGCTGGCAGGTGTCATCCTCGATGGAGACGACATTCGTGCTGGATGCGCTGGAGCAGGCGCTGTGGGCCCGTCGTCCGTCAGGCACAATCCATCACAGCGATAAGGGATCGCAATATGTGTCGCTGGCGTACACGCAGCGGCTACAGGAGGCGGAACTGCTGGCCTCAACGGGCAGCACGGGGGACTCCTACGACAATGCAATGGCGGAGAGCATCAATGGCCTGTACAAAGCGGAGGTGATACACCGACAGAGCTGGAAAAACCGTACAGAGGTTGAGCTGGCGACGCTGACATGGGTGGAGTGGTACAACAATCGTCGGCTGCTTGGGCGACTCGGCCACATACCACCTGCTGAAGCAGAAAAAGCGTATTATGCTTCCATCGGAGAAAAGGCTCTGGCAGCCTGAGTTCCCGGACTAAACTCTCTCCCACAAAACCGGGGCGGTTCACAAGCGTCACGGGGATTAACAACGGGGGCCTGGGTTCATATTCAGATGGTAGTTTTACTTTCCCTTGTCGCCATTGCTGGCGCCATTTAAACAACAGGTTGGCATTAATGCCGTTGTCCAGCGTCAGCCTGGAGATTGAAACACCAGGCTCAAATGATGCCTCGATCAGACGTTGTTCAAACACTGGCGGATAATTAGTGCAGCCCTTAGGTCTGCCGGGTGTAGCTCGCTTCTGTAAATCTGACATTTTTGGCACCCACTATTTTTAGTGGTGGATATTTTGTCGAATACGTCAGATATCAGTCCAGACGGCACAGACTGATCGCTTACCATCATGCGGCTGGATTGCCAGGCTGGTAAGAAGGGTTAACACATGTGAACTGTTAATAAACGCCGTTATCGGCAACAGGGCAAAGATGCTGAAAGACCTGAACCAAAAGGGTACGAGATCTGGTTGCTCCACAGGGCCACCCGGAGCACATAGGCACAGAGATCTCCGGTGAATAGACGGAACCCACCCTGACCTTTTTTATGCCCTGCTACCCGGACCGGGCACCGCTGGGTCGGTAAAAAGGGCGTGGAGAGCGGTATCATCTGCGCACTGTGAGTTTTCTTTCGACTGAACATCCGCTCCTGATAAGAAACAGTTATTTTAGGTTACAATAAATAATCTATGATAAGTAATTAATGCGAATTTTTTGCAATAAAAAGGGTTCTGTTATGATTAACAAAATAATATATACTGTAAACCCAACCGACACCTTAGAAATAAAAAGACACAACAGCGATAGGTTAAATAAGCTTAAAACCCACCCGCTAGCTATTATAATAAAAAACATTGCGATAGAACACAGATACGGTTTGTATATACTAACCATTAATTCAATCATACCACCATTTAATATTTTAATAGCCATAATCATGTTTGGAATAAACATGATTATGTTTGCCAGCAAATATAACCGTGCTAATGTCTCTATATCATAGAACACCCCAACTACAAAAGAACCTACCTGGAGCGTTGCATTAAAGATTGAAATATAAAATAACAAATCGGTCCTTCCTCTTGACATGAAAACAGCGCCCGTAGAACTTACCATCGCTTGTAAAATACCAACAATTGATAACCAAGTTAATAATTTTGGTAAAATACTCCACTGGTTACCAAAAAAAATAATTACAAACTCATTGCTTACTGCTGATAAACCCAGCATCATTGCCGGAACTATTAATGAAATAGCCTTAATGGTTTTTAGATAGATCCTGAAAGAATCATTTGGTGATGATTGCAATCTACTTAAAATGGGATAGAGAGACCTAGTTAAGACAGATGTTATATTTTGCACTGGGAATAACATCAATCTATATGCTAATGAGTACTCACCTAATATCGATGTGGGGAAGAACTTCCCAATAATCAGTTGGTCACTATTTCTAGAGAAATAGTTAATGAAATTAAAAAAAACCAAATTTGAACTAAATCTGAATGTCGACTTAATGTTATCTGTATTAAATGTAAAAGAAGGCTTCCATCCCGATAAGATATAAAATGAGATTGAGGTAAAAATAGAAAAACTAATTGCTTGATATACCAAGCTATAAACACCATAACTATTAACCGCAAAATAAACACCAATTATAAGTGAAGATATTGATGAGAGAGATTCTATAAAAGCTATTTTTTTAAACATTGATCCTCTTTCAAGAAGTGCTAAGTGTACGGATGTGACACTATTAAATATAAAAGATAGTGTAATTAATTTTATGGTGTACTCAAGTTTTTCCTGCTCAAAGAAAATAGATATAAAATGAGCCGAAGCATAAAATAAAATAGCCAATGCAAACCCAACAACCACATTCATTATGAAGACAGAACTTTTGAATGTCTCATCTATTTCTTCTTTTTGAATTATGGCTGCTGAAGATCCCATATCTCTAAGAATATTAACAAAATTAACCACAACTAATGTGATTGACATTAACCCTATCTCCTGTGGTGTGAGATATCTTGCAAAGACAATCAAGCCAAGTAATTGACAAATAACCTTAACACATTGAGATATTGAAACCCATCGCACATTATTTAAAAAATTCATTTATCACCTTGTTAAAAATTAATATCTCTGAAATAAGAATGAACTTTTTGTATTGATAAATCATTGTTTGTCTTTTGCATGCCAAAATATGAAAGGATTTTTTGGTAGAGCATATTGCCTAATTTAAATATGATATTATTTCTCCTGAATTGGAATGTGTTTTGCACGCTGAGGGGATTATTCCTGTGCATTATCTCCTGTACATAATTTAGTGCATCCGGACAAGCCTCAACTTTTGCATTTGATAATTCTAATATTTTACTTATCCAGATGTCATCTGTCGTTGGGGCTAAGGATATATATCCCTTATTTGTTAAAAGAGATTCTTTTATCATCTTTTTAGTTAGAACACACCCGCCGACGCCAGTAATAATATAACCATGGTTTAAGATTTTCTTTTCTAGACAAATATCATATTGACTATAAGACTGCAGTGTTCCTATGATATTTCTCTTTGTTACTCTAATTCTCGAAGCGATTGCTATCCTTTCTTCATTAGAATAAAATGCATTCAGTAATGTATCTAACCATAACTCTCCATAAATAACATCATCATCAGCGTAAACAAGTACATCAGACGGGGCCGCCTCTATTAATGCGTTTATTATCTTCCTGTAAGGTCCTGTATTTTCAACAAACTTAACATCAATAATATTTGCTATTTTATTAAAGTTGTATACCCATTCAGGAATATCTTTTATTCCATCATCTGATAGATATGCCTCTTTAGATATCCATAATACAATTTTATCTGGCTTCTTTTTTTGATTGATCAATGACCATACCGTTGCACTACAAAGCCCAAGCCGTGAAGATGTTGTTGTTAGGTTTATAGAAATCATAATAAACTCTTTTCATAGTTAAGTGATGTGCTAAAGAGCAGCTTCATAAAAATGGATTTTGAATATATTACATCGATTTATATGGCACAATTGCAAACTTATAGATGAAATAGTATTTCACATTTAGGAGATGTTCGTAAATTTAAAAAGATCTGCATTTACGCAGAAGATAACCATAATAAGAAGGTGTGTCCTGATTTTACGCACTAATCCCTTTGATTGTTGCGCATGCTGTATTTATAAATTTGAATTCCCGCGTGGTATACCAATTTTAGCTTTCCATGATCGCACTCAATGACGTTATTAAATACTTATTCTATCTATTGGCTCACGATAGCTAATACAACATTTTTATAACCAGTTTATTACTCACTGGATAATACCAAACTGGAAAATTCCGTCCTTAGAGTGGGTTCATGTGATTCTCAAGCGGCACTAAGTCACTTGTCATCAGTATCCCGATAAGAGTAGTCGATATATTTAACTACATCCATAGAATGGCGTTCTTTAAGATAAAACCATACGCATAAAATTGCAACAAACATAATTGTTGCCAAAAATAGAATTAAAAACCACATTATCTTCACCCTTCTATGAAAAAATGTTAATGTTCGGCCATGCTTAATATTTCAAATAATATATCAGGCATCAAGTGTTTAATGCAAGTAAGCAGGAGCCATATAAGATTTGGCGGGTAGATGTAAAGTTCACAATTTTGAAATTGCAACCTTTTCAGCCTTAGAGTGAAGTGGTTGATTTTAAAGAAATATTTATCTCAAAAGTTACAATATAAGCCAGCATCTTCCTATATTGTTTTAATTTACCTATAGTTATGTTTATTTTTGCATCTTTGGGTGATTGGAAAATATTTTGATATTGTTGCAAAGAGCATCATCTCTGATGAACTTTGTGCTCTGAATAGCCACAGGTTTAACAGACACCTCAGAGTCATTTAAGATGGCTTTAAGAGAGGTGCCCATGAACGGTAAGCGTTATCCCGAAGAGTTTAAAATTGAAGCAGTCAAACAGGTTGTTATTCAGCCCATACCTGGCTGGATATACGGGCCGGAGGTCAAGATAAAAGGTCCCGATTAGCTCAGATAGCTCAGAGACGAGCCTGAGTATGACGATATCCGTTAAAGCGGTCCCGAAAAGAAAGGATTTGCCCCTGCTGCAAATCAAGAGGTCGGTGAACCCAGCGGTTCTTATTAGAAAACACGCAGAGCTATACCTTCAGCATAACGATTCAGTTACTTTATAAATGCTTCGTTGTTTCACTGCGTAATTTAAAACCACATCACATTTGACCCATTTCAGTTATGTAGTTTTTATATTACGATTCTATTTATTAAAATATACGTTTGAAAAAGTAGACTCTCTGCTGTACGCTTTGGTGTATAACTTTTCCCCGATTTTTCACGCAGCGCGCCGGAGGTTTTCCGGCCCGGACGGAGCCGAAATGACCCTGATGCCCGATGACGAACCGGATCTGAGTCTGTCCGCAGCGGTCATTCCACCTGGTGAGGCGTTTTTGCCGGCGCTGGCCGGTGAAAATGCTCCGGTCAGCCCGGCGCGGGCATACCTGCTTTCCCTTAATTCCCCCCGCAGCCGGCAGACCATGGCCTCGTTCCTGAACATCGTTGCCGGCATGCTCGGAACCCCGTCTCTCGAGTCCTGCTGCTGGGGCAGCCTGCGGCGCTATCACGTGATGGCCGTGACCGAACTGCTGCGCGACACCGGCCGGGCCACCGCCACCGTCAATACCTACCTTTCTGCACTGAAAGGGGTGGCAAAGGAAGCCTGGATGCTCCGACTGATGGACGTCGAGAGTTTCCAGCACATCCGGGCGGTGCGTAACCTGCGCGGTAGCCGTCTTCCGCGCGGCAGGGCCCTGCCACCGGAGGAGATCCGTTCTCTGTTTTCTGCCTGCGAGGCCGATGATTCCAGTATCGGTATCCGCGATGCGGCGATACTTGCCGTCATTCTCGGCTGCGGCCTGCGCCGTTCGGAGGTCGTGGGGCTGGATTTGAGTGACGTTGTCACAGATGAACGGGCACTCCGGGTACTGGGTAAGGGAAACAAGGAAAGGCTGGCCTACATGCCGGCCGGCACCTGGCAGCGGCTCAGAACGTGGATCGATGACGTCCGGGGGGAAAAAGACGGGCCGCTGTTCACCCGTATCCGCCGCTTTGACACCCTGACCAACGAACGGCTGACCGACCAGGCGGTGTACCATGTCCTGCAGGTCCGCCAGCATCAGGCAGGCATTGCTAAATGCGCCCCGCACGATTTGAGGAGAACCTTTGCCACGGCCATGCTGGATAACGGCGAAGACCTGATTACCGTTAAGGATGCCATGGGCCACGCCAGTGTCACCACCACTCAACAGTACGACCGCCGCGGTGAAGCGCGTCTTCGCAAGGCCAGAGATCGTTTAAAAATCTAACCGTCATCCATAAGGTATATAAATGCTTTTGTATCATTACAGTGACCAAAATGGTTTTATTGGAATTACTATTCCGCGCAGCTATTTAGCCAAATGACTTCTGTGTGTAAATTAAGTAAAAAAAACATATAAAAATACACCATTATAATAATAAGTTTCCATTATAATGAAAAGGTTGGATTACATCATTATTTGTTTCACATTTTTTTTTGCCCGTTCATACGGGCTTTTTCTATATGACGTTATATTATATCTCACATGAAATTGGCTTTCTCTAAAGCCTCGCATGTTAGACGCCTGAAGATGCAATTTGCTATGAGAGTAATTGGAAGCATAACGGGTTGCCATGATTTAATTCCTGCTGAAACTGAATTTTCTTTGAAGAGCAAGCAATTTAGTAACCTGGTAACACCTGAGGTGCTTAATCAGAGATAGCCCATTGATTTTATGTTCGATACGCTAATCCGTGGTATAAACTTCAAGACCTTCAATGTGTGGGTGGTTTTAACCGTGAAGAGCTGGCAATAGAAATCGATCTTAATATTCCTGCTCAGCGAGTTGTCTGGGTGCCAGACAGCATAGTGGTAAACCGGGGTTGCCTGCTGAAATTATTGACACTGGCACAATAGGAGGACTGAAGATGTTACCGACTATCCTGAAATGCTGCCCGTACTGCGGAAAACTGACGAACCCCTATGCGGGATATTGCTATCACTGTCATATATCGTCTCCTTTTGAAAGAGGAAGAAGGCGCGAGCGGAGAAGGAATATCTTGTGGGCTGCATTGGTGATGATTTTCGGTGTCATCATGATGCTCACGCTACTATAGCTGAATTTTCTGTATAATTTTTCTATTCCTTAATATGTTCATCAAAATAAGACTACTCACGGAACGGGAACAACTTTATCACTAAAAGTGATTTTGTTATTTTTGGGGAATATTTACATGCATGACACTAAACAAATATTTTTATGTATCTCTGTCATGTATTGCCCGTTTTATATGGAACTTGTAATTAAACACATCTTGTTATTAAGGAAAAATCATAAATTAACTTCCCCCCCCCATTAATATGGGCTTACCAACGTGTTATTGTTTTTACCACATCTATTAAAGAGAAAATCAAACCTACAAATAACAACAAATTCCCTGTATGCATTGTTGGTAGTTTTGTTTGGTCAACAAAAAAAATTGAATAACACCCCATCAAAACTGCAACAATCCAGATTATACGGCGTAATGGAAATTTCATAGGATACCCTTGAAATGTAATTGCCCAGTATATAGTCTGCTCACTTTTTTTATTTAGTTTGATTTCAGTGTGATATCATATTAACCTAATAACTCTTTAAATGGCTATTTTCCATTCCAATATCACATCCTGAAATATATAGTACAGATTATAACTTTAGTATTGGTTAAGTGATTTATATTAATTTTGAATTCATCCATGTCATTGCTAATGGATTTATAACGTATTGTATCTAACAATGGCAGCAATAAACAATGAATGATAGATTTTTTTATGTGTTTTATTGGCTATTATTTTCAAACCACTGTGCTTATAAAAATAAAAAAAGAGAACTGACCACACTGCTGCTGTCTTTCCCTCCGTATTTCGGAGATCAACTTATACAATCTAAAGGGAAAGTATCAAACACCACTTCTGAACAGATTCAAGGACAATGTAGGAGACATAATCATTTTCTGATGCCACTTCTTACAAATACACTATACTTGGAATTGAGCATATCTGCATCCTGTTACGTGAACAGATAAAGTATTCTCCCGGTGATTTTGGTTATCAGCGTTCGCGCTGGAGAACAGAACGTCTGGCGATAAAAAAATCAATGAGATAACAGGATCCCCGCTTCATGTGGGAACTCTTCATCGCTGGTTGCCCATCGCTGGGATAGTATGGCGCAGGGCGGCTCCGACGCTGTGTATGCATGATCCGCATAAAGATGAAAAGATGGCCGCCATCCATAAAGCGCTGGACGAATGCAGCACAGATCACCCGGTCTTTTATGAGGATGAAGTGGATATCCACCTCAATCCCCAAATCGGAGCGGACTGGCAGTTGCGCGGGCATCAGAAACGTGTGGTCACACCGGGGCAGAATGGAAAATATTATCTGACCGGGGCGTTGCACAGCGACACAGGAAAAGTCAGTTACGTGGGGAGAAGCAGCAAAAGTTCGGTACTGTTTATCAGCCTGCTGAAACACCTTAAAGCCACGTATCACCGGGCAAAACCATCACGCTTATCGTGGATAACTACATCATTCATAAAAGCCGTGAAACACAGCGCTGGCTGAAGGAAAACCCGAAGTTCAGAGTGATTTACCAGCCGGTTTACTCGCCGTGGGTGAACCATGTTGAGCGACTCTGGCAGGCCCTGCACGATACGATAACCCGGAACCATCAGTGCCGGACAATGTGGCAGTTGTTGAGAAAGGTTCACCATTTTATGGAAACCGTCAGCCCGCTCCCCGGAGGAAAACATGGGCAGGAAAAGTGGAGCGGTATTAGACGCAGCTATTTAGATCAGCGGCTTGTTAGCACCTTGCTTTTGTGATATTTTCCAAAAATTATCGAGGTAAAGGCAGGCAGCAGAATGAGATATATTTCATTGTTATGTTTTAGTGTTTCTATTGTTTTTTCCAGCACATCTTTGGCAAGCTCAAGTGATTCACCCCTTGGATGGTATTCTAAAAATCAGACTTTATATTATGGGAAGGAAAAATCCGATATCCGATATGGTGCATTTGCGTGCGATAAAAAATCACAAAAAATATATTTTTCTATCAATCAGGAAATGGAAGGATTAAAATCTAATAAAGAGAAAAGGATAGAAATTGTAGTTAATGAAAAAAGTTTCAGCCTTAAAGTAAAAGGTAAGTTTGATGCGGGTTGGGAAAATGCAGTTCCAGAAATATCATTCACAAAAACAGAATTCAACAATAAAGAAAGCTTTGTTAATTACATTGCAAATCACCAGGGGGTGATTACTCATTTTTTGGGCGGAGAAAACCCGCATATCCCTCTCAATCGTGACTTCCATGAAAGATACAGCAAGCTAACAAAGCAATGTTTCGGAAATTAAATAAAGAGGGAGACCATGTGTATATAGATTAATTACATGATCAATACATACGAATTCAGATAATAAGAATCAATCCCAGAAGGGATTGTCAGATGTCGTAACTAATAATTTCTGAAGGAGAAAATATGACGGGCGGCAAATGGCAGATCAGCGATGAACAATTCCGCCAGTGGTGTAAGTGCTGCCCCCGCACGCCCTACCATATCAGCCATCGTGCTGACGGGCAGATGGATATCTGAGCGGGCCAGCACCGACTGCTGGCGGTACAGGGGCATATGGTCGCAGTGCTTGCTGATCACCATCTGGGCGATGAGTGACGGCTCTGCCGCACCTTTCGGGATAATGTGTGCAGGCATATCACCGCTGACCACCCGCTGGCAGCAGGTACATCCATACTGCGGGCGAACGTACCGGTTAACCACGACGCGAGCCGGGATATACTCCAGTTTTTCGCTCACCTCATCGCGGATGTGACGCAGTGCGCCCTGGCAGTCAGGACAGCTTTCGGTTGAGGCCGGTTCGATAGTTTTTGTGACACGCGGGAGATGGGCCGGTAGCGGTTTTCGTGCCGGACGTTCCGGAGCTGATTTTTCTTCAGCAGGAAGCAGCGTGTCCAGTTGCGCTTCAACCGCAGCGATATCCGCATCCATATCCTCTTCGAACAGGGAGCGTTGCATACCGGCCAGTGTTTCGCCCTTTTTACCGAACCGTTGCTGGCGTGCCAGTTTCAGCGCTTCTTCCAGCAGAAGGATGTGTTGCTGAAGAGAGATATTCTGCTGGCGAAGCTTTTCTTCTTTTTCAGCGTTCTCAGACACGACATTTTGCACCATGGCAAGTGCCAGTGTGCGAAGTTGCTCGATGTCGTTGGTGGTGGAGAGAACAGAGATATCCATGCGGGTAATTATACCGCATCCGGCACAGATAGTCATTATTGTTCATAAGGTTATACTGGCTTTTGGTGCAGATTCAGTTGCATCCCGGAAGACCCATTTTGTGAGATCGTGACCTTTGACCTGCTGCCAGTCAACGCCGCTGACGAGCCAGCTGAACTCATCGGTAGTGAGGGACCAGGCAACATCACTCGCCCGGGACCAGCGGAAGTTCCCCTTGTGCAGACGGCGAACGCATAACCAGACGCCGTGTTTATCCCAGCGCAACACTTTGATACGCGAGCGGGATTTATTGGTGAAGACGAAGGCGGCTCCTTCGTGCCACGACGCGTTGAGCTCATTCTGGACATACTGCGTCAGCGTGTCGATCCCCCGCCGCATATCAACGGGTTTGACGGCGAGAAAGACATTTTCAGGCGTCAGCATATTTGAGAGCCCTGAAGACATCGGTGAGTTGCGAAGGATGGCAGCACATGCGTATCCCGCCGGGGAGAAAGAGGGTTACGGGCTCATTTACCACGGGTGAAAAAGGTTCAGCAGGCGGCGTAGCTTCCGTGATATTTACGGGCAGCACAGCGGGCTCGCTGGCGCGTCGCTCTGCCTTTGCGACATCCTGCGGCCATTCACGGAATGAAGTAAAGGGTATGTCGTTAAGTTCGCAATACTGCTGACGGGTAAGACCGCTGGCCCGCCAGCTGGCGACATGGTGTTTTTTCTTCTCAATGAACCATCGTTGTCTCATCAGTAAACATCCTTCGTCAGTTAAAGATGTTGCTGATATTACCCGCTGAAATAATTAAGAAAATATGAGTTCACCGGATGCTTACGTTGTGGCAATGGCTGGAGCAGCAGAAAGAAGCGTGCCCGGAGAGCTCCGCGCTGGGTAAAGCGATCGCGTATGCACTAAAACGTCGTGTGGTTCTCAGTCGCTTCCTGGAGGATGGCGCGTTACCCCTTGACAATAATCGCTGTGAGAGGGCCATCAGACCTGTGGTGATGGGACGCTCCAGCTGGCTCTTCGCCGGTTCGGTTGCAGCGGGTGAGCGTGCCACAAAAATCATGAGCCTGCTGGAAACAGCGAAGATGAACGGTCTTGATCCACATGCCTGGCTGACGAACGTTCTGCAACAGTTACCGGGCTGGCCGGAAGAAGACCTAGACGCCTTGCTGCCGCTGCCGGGGTTCGTCTTCGTGCGCGAAGGAGCCTGACAGAAAGCCCCCGATATCCGCACTAAGGACTTGCGCGCCTGAGTCCGTAAATAGCGGGAGCCCGCTTCCCACAAGGCTTCATCGCCATAGCATACCTGACTAAGTTCCAGCGCCACACGCGCGGAATACCTCACTCAGTACTTCACCACCTGACGAACGCTTCCCGGAGAAACCTGATGCCGGCCCCATCGGAGCTGTCAATATGAGTTCACCGGATGCTTACCAGTATCTCAGCTTCTATGGCCTGATTGGTGCTGCCGGCACGAAGGCTGACTCCCGTCTGGTGTGGCGCAACAGTGTGCGGGCTGACGAGCCGGGCGGTAATCAAACGTTTAATGGTTCTTCGGTTTCCACAAACTTTGCGTACGCCGCAGGGGTGAGCATTAACCAGGTAGAAAATCTGTCCCTGAATGTCGGTTACGAAGGCAGCCGACCGGAGTACTGGAATACAACCTATTCCATCAACAGCTTCAGCGTGGGCTACCGCTTCTGACGAGATTTCACACGCCCTTCCAGGGGCGTGTTTTTATTTCCTTCAGGACAATCAAGCGGCGCTTAGTCTACCCGGATTTCAACGAATTACTATCCGCAGATGTTACAGCGAGTTATTCGCTCATGGCATCGCGCCAGAGCCTTTCCACAATGCGCTGCGCCAGAATGGCCTGCTCGCCGGACGTTTCAGGAACCGTCTGATTTTGCACGCAGGTGATAAAGTGACGGGCGCATCCTGCGAAACCGCGCTGCTCGAGGGTGCTCTGCCAGCCTGGCGCCGGGAGCGTCACCACGCCGTTGCCCTTCTCTTCCCGCCATTCGCGCATGTCCGTTATGTCGTACAGCGCGCCCTCGGTCACCGCCTGCACGGATTCACGCTGGCTACCCGCCCGACGGTGCATGCTGGTGGTAATCTGAAGATGCTCAACGGCAAAGTGGTGCTCCGCGTAGACCATCTGCCCCTGGTCATTCGTTAACAGGGTACCGCTTTTCAGCAGCGCTTCGCCGTTGCTCAGCCACAGAGCCGTATCCACAACGTGCAGATAATCATCCAGAAGGGTGAAGTGCAGATCGTTCGGCCCAATGCTGTCGGTGCGGTGTTTATCCATCCGCAGCGAGGCGAGCGTGTCCGACTGCGCCTTCAGCTGCTGGTAAAGCGGCGCGAAGCGGCGGTTGAAGCCCACCATCAGCGTCAGTTTTTTGCGCGCGGCCAGCTCAATCAGCCGTTCGGCATCCTGAACATTTTCCGCCAGCGGCTTATCCACGCAGACGTGAACCCCCAGATTGAGCAGCTCGCTCACCACCTGATAGTGGGTTGCCGTTGAGGTATGCACAAAAACCGCATCACACTCGCGGGCCAGATCCTGCAGAGAGGCGGCATACGGAATGCGCCAGGTTTCGCAGATACGTTCTGCCTTTTCTCTGGTGGGTGACCATGCCCCTTGCAGGGTCCAGTCCGTGGCCGCACCTAAAACAGGCAGCCAGGCTTTTTGCGCGATGCCGCCGAGCCCCACCACGCCTACGCGTAATTTTTTCACCGTCATTCTCCCAGATGTGCCAGCAAGGCATCCAGACGCTGTTTCAGCCCGGCGACCTCGTCTTCCAGCGCCTCTACCCTAGCGACAAGAGTGTCAGTGCCTGCTGAGGATCCCGCGTCGCTCTCCACGGTAGCGACATCGACGTCGCCGCTGAACAGATGCATATAGCGGCTTTCACGTTTGCCCGGCTCGCGCGCCAGACGCACCACGTATGGGCCGTCTTCGCGAGAAGCCAGCCCTTCCAGGGTCTGCTCAACTTCCTGCATGTCGCTGAACTCATGCATACGGGAAGCGCACGTGAGCAGCTCTCCCGGCGTCTGCGCCCCGCGCAGCAACTGCGTGGTGATGACCGCCACTTCCGCGCTGCTCAGCTTCAGGTCGCCGAATTCGGAGTTACAGAAGCGCTGTTCGTATTTGGTCACGCGGTTGCCGAAGCCGCTGACGGTGCGCAGATAGTGGCGTTTTACCAGCGCATCCAGCACGTCCTGAACCTCATGCTCGCTGAGGTTCATCACCGGCTCGCGGTTGGTCTTCTGGTTGCCGGCCATGGTTACGGCGTTGACGGAGAGCGGATACTGCTCCGGCGTGGTGACCTGTTTTCCGAGTAAGCACCCAATCACGCGCGCTTCTGTACCGTTTAGCTGATACTTCATCTTTTCTCCTTAACGACCTGCGGTCCAGTCCCGGGTGGTTAACGCCGTCAGAACGTGGTCGTGCCACTCTCCGTCTATCAGCAGCAAAGAACTCTATAGTACAATTGAGTTAATCATATAGTACGATGTTACCGCTCTTTATATATAACAAAGCCTCTGTTTTATATAGGCGCTTTTACTGCTAACGGTTTTAGTCGTCACTTTTTCTGAAGCTATTTTTAATGCTCGGTTAAACGCAATTAATGTCAAAGGGCTCTGATTAAACTTTTTGTAATTTGAATGGCTCTGGAAAATATAGACATCATCAGGATATCGTTTAGCACGTATTTCAATCAACTTTTTAAGGCTTATATTCATATTTAAAAACTCCCCTTTAAATCTCCTGTGGGATTTCAGGAAAATCACATCTTCATGAACATCATTATATTTCAGCATCAGAATCCTTCCGACTGGCACTCTGGTAATAAACAACATCATCCAGAGATCAGCCCAACTGTCGGAGATTGAATAGAGATTGTTATAAATCCCAGTGAACTCAACGGGAGTTAAATGCTTTTCCAATCTGAAACCCTTAAAAAGCACCATGAGTGTATCTAAAAATAGCATCTCAGGGAAAAGTTAAAAACTCAAAATAACTCATAAAAAAATATTAAAACACATGTAAATCATTATAAAAATCAATTCACACAATAAAAAAACACTGAACCACAACAATATGCCGGGATATTTTTTGCTGTGAACTCAGACAACCAGAACCGCAGTTTGGAGATCGGAAATTTTTGTACGTTAAGCGCATTATTTAACCAATCGAGATTCGTAACAGATTGATTTTACATCAGCGGCTATCGCTTTTAAGTTGCCGCTCTTGCCGTATTGCATTTAGGTTATCCAATTAAGGTCAAATCCCTGAAAACGGCGTATAGCACAGGAATACACACTATTGGTACAGTAAGCCTGTTCAAAAACAGCCTTACCGTACAATAATTATCTATATCCAAACTGCCCCCGGAAACGATGGCCGGAAACGATGGCTTCTGGGACAGACTGCAGGGTAAGTGCGCCTTAAAAACGGCTTTCAGGTTAAAAACTCACCAAAAACCGCATTTTATCGTCATAAGTGCCACAACAACCCGCAACCATTACGCTCCTCACGAGAACATCCATGGTCAAGATATTTTTAAAACGATGATTCATTTTCCTAAGCATGAACGGAAAAATCTGGGATTCCGGCGTAGTCCCCCCTAAATACTAAAGATCCTTACGACACGCTGTGTGTCCCATTGCTCTAGTGGGGGAGGGTATACCAACGTAGCCCACGGTAATGTTGGCGGTGTTATTAAAGCCGCTGCTCGCCGGGTCCGACACCCAGTAGAAGTTATGGAAAAACTCACTAGTACCATAATACCTTATTGCCCCCCACTCGCTCCAGAGTCCGCCCAGTGTACCTCGGGTGCCATTGCCGATAAGTTGTTGCGCAGTTGGCATACTGTAGCCGGACCGCGCAGAGCAGTATGCAGCGACATCAGACCATAACATCTCTGTGTCTCCGCTACCTAAAAACCAACTTTTTATCGTGAAAGTATAGGTCAGAGCGGAACCTCCCAATTTCGGTGTCGCCGTAATGGTAACCGGGGAGGCGTTTCCATTAGAGATAAATTCCACCCGACCACTATCATCCACCGAAGCCCATGGGGCACTGCTGGCCCAGTCATATTCATTTGCAGACCGTATATTAATGGTAAATGAGGCATTATTAAAACCAGTTGTCGGGAAACCTGCCGTAGTAGCAAAGGTAAATCCACCTGCGGTGACACCTGTTATCTCTCCAGTCAGGGTGACACCGGCCGGGGCCACCCCGAAGGCCGCACCGCCCAGCGTGGCGCTCACCGCCGCAGCGCCCGCCGTCGTTCCGGTCAGGGTCGCCGTGTAGCTGCCGTCTCCGTTGTCCGTCACCGTGCTGAAGGTCACCCCCCCGAGGGTCGAGGCAAAGGCAACCGCCTGCCCGCTCACCGGGTTGTTCAGCGCATCGCGCAGCGTCAGGGTCAGCTTACTCGTCGCCACCCCGTCAGCCGCTATGGTCGCCGGCGCCGCGGCCAGCGATGAACGGGCCGCATCCGGCGCGCCCGCCGTCAGGGTGACACCGGCCGGGGCCACCCCGAAGGCCGCACCGCCCAGCGTGGCGCTCACCGCCGCAGCGCCCGCCGTCGTTCCGGTCAGGGTCGCCGTGTAGCTGCCGTCTCCGTTGTCCGTCACCGCGCTGAAGGTCACCCCCCCCCGAGGGTCGAGGCAAAGGCAACCGTCTGCCCGCTCACCGGGTTGTTCAGCGCGTCGCGCAGCGTCAGGGTCAGCGTGCTCGCAGCCACCCCGTCAGCCACTATGGTCGCCGACGCCGCGGCCAGCATGGTCAGGATATTTTTAAAACATCTTTCCAAAATCCTAACCATGAACCCCGAAATCTTACGCAAACACAGTTCGAGAAAATAACTGAGAAAAATGTGTGCGACTTCATTTGACAAAAACAGCTATCTATAAACCTCGTCTACATATTGCAGAGCCAAGCGAACCTGGAGTACGACGATCAAAATACCCCTCTTTATGCATTGCAATAATTTCCAACCCAGGAGCAAAATAATCAGTACTAGTAAGATATCTGGCAGGAGATGAAGTCCCCACAAGGAAACCCGCACTTGGGTATTGATCCAAATTACCCCATTCACTCCAGAGACCACTAATTCCTCGAATAAGTGCACCACTTTCATTTCCTTGTAGTTCCTTAAATGAAGGCAGTATATAACCAGAAATGCTACTACAATATAAAGCAGAGTCATCTCTGTTCCTTAGTGGACCTCCATCATATCTAAACCAAGCATTCAGCACGAAACTGTAAGTAACAGCATGACTCGGTCCACTTATAGGTGTACCTGTAATTGTAACTGTATTCCCAGCACCTTCTCCAGTAAACGTCACCACTCCGTTACTGACCGAGACCCATGATGCGTCTGAAGTCCATGTATAATCGCTGGCGGCACCGCCAGTCAGATTGAGGGTGAATTCAGCCCCTTTAAAGCCGGTAGTAGGGAACCCGGCAGCTTTAGCGAATGTGTAACCACCTGCGGTGACACCTGTTATCTCTCCAGTCAGGGTGACGCCGGCCGGGGCCACCCCGAAGGCCGCACCGCCCAGCGTGGCGCTCACCGCTGCAGCGCCCGCCGTCGTTCCGGTCAGGGTCGCCGTGTAGCTG
Organism: Enterobacter sp. 18A13; assembly: GCF_007035975.1. Classification (NCBI taxonomy): domain Bacteria; kingdom Pseudomonadati; phylum Pseudomonadota; class Gammaproteobacteria; order Enterobacterales; family Enterobacteriaceae; genus Enterobacter; species Enterobacter sp. 18A13. Next base: position 113,228 of record NZ_AP019635.1, on the reverse strand, counting down.
CCGTCTCCGTTGTCCGTCACCGCGCTGAAGGTCACCCCCCCGAGGGTCGAGGCAAAGGCAACCGCCTGCCCGCTCACCGGGTTGTTCAGCACGTCGCGCAGCGTCAGGGTCAGCGTGCTCGCCGCCACCCCGTCAGCCACTATGGTCGCCGGCGCCGCGGCCAGCGATGAACGGGCCGCATCCGGCGCGCCCGCCGTCACGCTCACGCTGGCATCTGCCGCGATGTTACTGGCTGGTATATTCGCTTTAAGAGTGTTTATGCCGGCAGACGTCATCACAACGCTCGCGGAATAACTTCCGTCTCCGTTGTCTGTCCAGACAATTCCACTGTAATCCTGTCCCGTCAGGGTGTTACTCAGCACGATATCAGAGGATTGCAGGCCTGTTACAGGAGCTGAATCGCGGTTGACAACCTTTAACGTCAGCATGCTGCTCTGCCCGGCTGTTACAGGAGAAGTTGCCAGCAGGGTCATACCGGTAACGGAGGCATTCACCGGTACAAAAGTCACACCGGTTACAAAACTGTTGCCGTTGATGAGCGTTGTACTGAGCGCGTACTGCCCCGCCCTTAAGTGAGTTATATTGAGAGCAACCTGGCCTGAAGCATCCGTTGTTGCCGCAAACCCTCCGCAGTCAGACGAGCCATTGATGGTACATTCATTCTTTCCTGTCGAAGGGGATATAATCACCTTCAGCGCCATTCCGGACACTGGCTTCCCGCTGGCGTCCGTCACCTTAACCACCACCTGATTGGCAGACCGCCCGTCCGCAAGCGCATTATCTGACACAACGCTGAGAGTGGCCTGAACGGAAGACGCCTTCACGGTTATAACCGTCCGGGCTTCCGCTTTGTTGCCTTCCCTGTCGGTCATTACTGCAGTAAGAGTGTAGGTATTTTCTTTTCCCGTTTCAGGCGAATTCCAGGCAGGCAACACCAGGCTGACCTCAAGAGGATTTGCCCCTGTGACAATCTGCCCTCCGGCTGCAATAAAGGCGCCGGCCTCCCACTCAACGCGGGAAACTCCGTACTTTGCCTTCGCCTTTGCGGTAACCGGAATACTCGTCAGCGCCTCCCCCTCAAATGACGGAGGTAATGACAATGAAACAAGCTCCTGCTTGCGGTACTGCATGACAATATTATAGTTACGGTCAACAAGGTCATAACGGCCGCCCTTAAGACTACGCATAATGCTGACATTGTCAGCACTTAACTGCTCAGAAAGCGACAATCCAAACCGCCAGTTAAAATCAATCCTGGCAAACAGGTCAGATGAGTCACCTGAACGGTGACCGGCAGTGACTGTCATTAACGGGAAAGGCGTATAATTTACGGCAGTCGTAAAGGTCTGCGGAGCATCCCGGAGGGAATCAGGAGAGGCAGAGCCTGTTCCGGAAGCTATTCCTTTTCCGAAATATTTTTCGTAGGTAAATTCCCCACCAACCTGCGGATATGCCGGCAGCCAGTACCTGGCCCTCAGGTCATAACCGTTAGCAGGGCGCTCATCATAATCACGCATGGAATCAAGCACCGACTGATGCCAGTCAGTAATTCGGAAATAACGGTTCGCTGAAAGACTGATATAGTCAGTTCTGGCCTCGAGCCCTACACCATAACGGGCATTATTGCCCGTCTGGTCATAATCATAAAAACTGTTAACTCCCAGCATGAATTCCTCTGCCGGGTAATACCGCACGCCCAGACCGCCATTCCAGATTGTTCTGTCTCTGTCACGCCGCACGCCGGCCTGACCATAAATAAGATGCTCCTGAGCATCCACCAGAGGAACCAGTAAATCAGCGCTCCCGCGTTTTTCCGTATCTATCTGAACACGAGCATTGCCTTTTTGCCCAAGCCAGTCACGTATGGCATTATTCATCACCCCATTGGCCATTCCGTTGATACGTCCAAGCGCTGCTGAGCGCGCAGCCCCGGCGCGGTCCTCCGCCCCCATAACTCCCCAGACGGACTGAACCCCGCTCAGCAGGGCCTGAGGGGGTTCGGTTTTTTGGGGGGAAGTTTCATTATGTATACTGCCCGGCATTAGTGGTGGACTCGCAGGCTCTGAAGAGTCCGTTCCGGCTGAATGAACTGAAATATCAGGGTTGCTGTGGTTGTTGTTTTTGCCGGGAAACGCTGCGCCCCGCAAAGGCTCTGAGGATGGCTTAACAACAGACACCTCAGGCGCCGGGAGTGACGATGCCTTTCCGTAAGGTTCAGAGAGCAATGCCTCCGTCTTCCCGTGACCAACCTCCATCAGATGACTCATCTCCCCGAGCCTTTCCATCCCATCAGGCTGGGAAGCAAATGCAAGCGGGGCAAGAGGGAAAAGAAAACTACTTATGACCCAGTAAAATAAAACAAACAGCCGCATTTTTTCAAAAACCCTGATGTCAGCAAACACAAACAGCACCCCGAATATATCAATAATTAAATCTTAGAAACCTGTAACATGCGGTTTCGTATTTCAACAAACGTCTGACTTTTAACCCTGTCACAAATCATATTCAGCTTATCATTCAGAGTGATGACCATAACTTCTTTAGGGTCCTTTTCCATTAATTCTTCATTAGCTTTATAGTACGCGTACTGTCGGTTAACGCTGTCAAACTGGGCCTTATATCCGGAATACGCAGACGTGTTAAGTTGCTTCAGGAGGTCGAAGTTATCAACACACTGGCGACCATCTGATTTTGCGCTGATGCTGCTTTTCTGACTCTGAGATGAAACGAGAGAAACTGAAGAAGGCCGGGTCTTGCCGACCGAACTACAGCCAATCAGGAGTGAAGAAATAACAGAAATAATTACCAGATGCGTTTTTCTGTCCATGTATTAACCATCACCGTGAGATAATTTCAAAATAAAATTAATTATGAGCGCATAAACACATCGGTGTAAATATGTAAGAAAACTCATTTAAAAACCCAAAAATCCACATTATTTAAGTCTTTTGCGTATTGAGGTAGTGACCGGGTAGCTGCGTTAATAGCTAACTTTGTACAGCGCGCTGGAAATGGATAAACCGGAGCCGGCGGCAAAGGTCTGCTACGCGCAGATGAGTAAGCAGTCCTGCGGTATGACCCGTTTGCCTGCGTACTGTGAGGTGGCCAGATGGTGTACCGCCGGGCGGTGGCGGGCCTGAATGTGCAGGAGCTGAAAATCCACGCTCGGGAAATCAGTCTGATGAGGTATATCCCGGCCTGACACAGGGAAGATCCGCCCTGAGCACTCTGACAGCCTGAAAAAGGGTTCCGAAGCCCAACCGTACGGAAACGTACGCTAAGTGCATTTCTGAACAATTCAATATGCACATAGCATATGTGAATATTGATGAGTTTTGGACATATTCCTTGTCTACGTTGGGGGCTGAGCCACAATGTAGACTTATGGAAATTGAGTTTGAAAAGATTATGTAGTGCTAATACCTATGTAGATATCAGCTTCTTCAGGACTTTTATAAGCTTCAAAATCAGTAAGAAAACTGCGACATATCTCAGGGTGTTGCTCAAAATAAGACCAGATATAAGACCAGGTTTGAATCATCGCATCGGGCATAGCCCCTCTTGCTTCAAAAACGAGATATTCCCCAGCTTCAATGACAATATTTTCAAAATCGCTGTTTGATTTATCAACAGATACACCAACGGTTAAATCATAGAAGCCGGTAGCGTCAGTTTCATAAGCTGAGTAAACGCCAAAAATTGGAGTATTTGGTAACCGTGTTGAGATCTGCTCTGTCACCCCCTCTGAATAGAACTTTGCCCATAGTCCAGGGATTTTTGCACTTTCAGAATTGAACTCATCAATGTTTTTCGTACGTACGCAAAGCCCCGCCACGCAGAAGCTTTTTATATGTTCAGTCTTTGGTTTCATAATGATTGTCTCTCTATGTAAATTTGAATTATACCCCAATGTGACAGGTTGACGCGCCCTGCGGGCTTGCCCACCCCCTCGCTCAGATGCAAGCTCTGAACTTACTCACGATTTGTGCTGTGGGTCAACAAAATTAAACACGTCGCCAACTGTTGAGAGCAAAATCAAAATATTATGATTTTTTCCTTGTAACATGATGTTTTTTGCTCAAAATAACAAAAAATGTCATGAGGTGATAAATGGAAAATATTGAGCAGTTACGGAAAGTAGCTACACGTGCAGGTAAACTTCTGACATCCTTGAGCGAAAGTATCCGCCAGCAAAAAGAGGAATTGAAGCTTACTGAGTTCTATCAGGAATACAGCAAAGCTGCCCTGTATAAGCTGCCTAAGCTCAGCAAAGGGAGTGTTGAGTATGCTGTAGCCGAAATGGAAGCAAGTGGCTACATTTTTAAAAAGAAACCTTCCGGCAATACGATGAAGTACGCGATGACGATTCAGAACGTCATCGATCTGTATTTCCATCGAAAAGTCCCCAAGTACAGAGATCGATTCGATAAAGCCTTCACTATTTTTGTATGTAACCTTAAAGGTGGCGGTTCCAAGACAGTTTCTACCGCTTCATTATCCCATGCTTTTCGGGCTCATCCTCAGCTTCTGTTCGAAGACATGCGTATTCTGGCCATCGATTTCGATCCGCAGGCATCTCTGACAATGTTCCTGAGCCATGAGAATTCAGTGGGCCTGGTTGAAAATACGGCTGCTCAGGCCATGCTCCAGAACGTGTCTCGTGAGGAATTACTGTCCGATTTCATCGTGCCGTCAATTATCCCGGGCGTTGATGTTATTCCCGCTTCCATTGACGATGCATTCCTTGCTGAAGGCTGGAAGGGATTGTGTGAGGAACATCTGCCCGGGCAAAATATTCATGCAGTGCTTAAAGAGAACCTTATCGACAAGCTCCGGTATGACTACGACTTTATCTTCCTTGATAGTGGTCCTCACCTCGATGCGTTCCTGAAAAACTGTATCGGAGCGGCAGACCTGATGTTGACCCCTCTTCCTCCGGCAACGGTTGATTTTCATTCTTCCCTGAAGTTTGTAGCCAGCCTTCCTGCGCTTATTGATTCGATCGAACAGGATGGACACACCTGCAATCTCATCGGAAATGTCGGTTTTATGTCCAAAATCCTGAACAAGTCTGATCACAAAATTTGCCATAGTCAGGCTAAAGAGGTATTCGGTGCCGATATGCTCGACATGGTTCTGCCGAGGCTGGATGGCTTCGAGCGCTGCGGGGAGACTTTTGACACAGTTATCTCCGCAAATCCAGCAACCTATGATGGAAGCGCAGAGGCGCTTAAAAGCGCAAAATCTGCAGCGGAAGACTTTGCGAAGGCCGTATTTGATCGCATTGAGTTCATTCGTACTAACGGAGGTATGTGATGTCGAATGAGAAAAGGAAAACCATTGGTAGACAGTTAAATACCCAGGCGTCAATGGTCGAGATGACTGACACCCAAAGAAGTCAGGTATTTACCCTAAAAACCGGCAGGAAGATAACGTTCAGGTTTGTTCGGGTACCTGCATCGGACGTTGAAAGTAAGACATTCGTAAACCAAGAAACCAACGGAAGAGATCAACTTGCTCTGACCAGGGAGTCCCTTAAATCTATTATCCAGACGATTAAGTTTCAGCAGTTCTTTCCCTGTATTGGAATTAAGCAAGGTGAAAGGATTGAGATACTGGATGGTTCAAGACGGCGAGCCTCAGCGATTTATATCCGTACAGGGCTTGATGTAATGGTTACCGATGAACTTTTATCAGCTGATGAAGCTCGCCAGCTAGCTAAAGATATCCAGACAGCTAAAGAGCATAATCTTCGGGAGATCGGCTTAAGATTGATGGCTCTGAAAGAGTCTGGATTCAATCAAAAGGAAATTGCTGAACTGGAGGGGTTATCCCAGGCTAAGGTCACCAGGGCACTGCAGGCGGCAGCAGTACCGCAAGAATTGATTTCTCTGTTCCCAGTTCAGTCTGAGCTGTCGTTTAGTGACTATAAAATTCTGTTAGAGGTTAATGAAAAACTCAGTGAAAAGGGCTTAACGTCTGAAGGGCTCATTCAGTCTGTCTCAGATCAGCATGATGCAATTTTGAGTGACTACGAGCGACCAGAAGACGAAAAGAAAGTCAGTATACTGAAATTGATTTTCCAGGCCTCTCAGGCATTGATAGCTCCGCCTCCTAAGGAAAAGTCAGTAATTTCCGCACTCTGGACCTTTAACGAAAAAGACAAGTTCGCGCGCAAACGTGTGAAAGGGCGTACGCTGACTTATGAGTTTAGCCGTATGCCAAAAGTGGTTCAGGATGAACTGGACAAAGCTATTAACGAGGTCCTTGATAGAAATTTGAGTCAATAATTTCGCCACGGCGATTTCATATCTAACTTATTGTAATTAAGTTATTTATTTTGATAATTTCAAGGTGAAATCTCCACAATTTCAAGTCAATTTTGCTGCAGAAATATCCGCCCAGCGTGTCGTGTAAGCTGGCGAAAGTAGTTCCCTTTTAATCTACCACTCGGGGGCAATCCCCCGACCGGCGAACCTCCGGTAGAGCTGGCTAAGGAAACACCCACACGTGCGTGGGGAAGACGACACAGTCGGGCAGGCGACGCTGGCGTGGGTGGACTGGTACAACAATCGCCGGTTGCTGGAAAGGCTGGGGCATATCCCACCGACAGAAGCCGAACAGGCATATTATGCTTCCATCGGGAATAAGGATCTGGCAGCCTGAGTTCCCAACCAAAATACTCTCCCGGAAAACCGGGGCGGTTCAGGTTCACACGTTCCGTATCTGAGCCTGAGCAGAGATCATGCCACCTCAATGCCGGTTGCCGGATGGTCAGTAAACAGGTTTCCACCATCCTTATCCCGGGGTAACGACAAGAACCCGGTTTTGACAACGCTTACACGTAACGACACTTGTCCAGTGGTTCACTCGCGTTCATCTTCTCTGCTCCTACCTGACGGCTTCTTGCCGCCTTTTCCCCAGCGCTTCCTGCTGTGGCTCTTTACCACAACAGTCTGAGGTGGTTTGTATCATCCTCCTGTAAGGCGAATACGGAAGGCCATCTTCCATCTCAGACACAGCATGGACGGAGCCTTCCCGGTTCCGTCCTTCGTGTCACACTATCATCGGTATGCACTTTGCAAGCCTGGAGTGCCTCATACAGCGGACGAAGCCGGTTGCCCATCATCGCGACCCAGCGGACCATCGTGTTACGGCTCAGCACCAGCCCATGACGGGTGTAGATTTCAAAGTGTCGGTACAGCGGCGTGTGCTCCACATATTTTCCGACCAGGATACGGGCCAGCAGGCTGCTGCCCACACGACTGCCTTCTACTGGTTTGGACGGGAGCGGTGCCTGCACGATCACGTCGCACCGGCTGCACGCCAGTTTTGGCCGGACCGTTTCGATAACTTTAAAGGCGGTATTGATGATTTCCAGTTGTTCAGAGAGATTTTCTCCCCTTCAGTTCTCCACCACAGGACGGGCAGACGCTGTCCGCTGGCAGGAGAATCTGCGTTTCCCGTGGCAGGTCGGCTGGCAGCGGTTTTCGGGTGGTGTTGCGGGCGGTTTTTCCTGGCGTCGTTTGTGGTGCAACCTCAGCATCTGTTGGCGCATCCAGGACCGGTTTGTCGTCGTTCAGGCAGTTTTGGCCGCCTCCAGACGGGTATCAAGCTCTGACAACCGTTTCTCTGCCTGACGGATTTTGTTTTCCAGCTTATTACGGCTCTTTTCCGAACTCTGACCGAACAGCATTCGTCGTAGTTTATCCAGCTGTGCTTTCAGGCGGTTTATTTCCAGCTCGTAACCCGCAACCTGTCCTGCATACTGGCGCAACAGGGTCTGTTGTTTACGTAGCATGACCTTCAGCTGGTCGATGTCGTCAGGAAGTTCATTTTCCATACCACGACATTACAACAGGTTACACCCGCAGGCCAGGACGTTGTGATGACTGCGGATGTTTCCAGTTCAGGCCTTCCAGCAGCATAGCCAGTTGCGCCGGGGTCAGGTGGAGCTTCCCGTCGCTGACAACGGGCCAGGTGAAGTGTCCGCGCTCCAGTCGTTTGATGAACAGGCACAGACCATCCTCATCTGACCACAACAGCTTCACCATATCACCACGGTGTCCCTGGAAGATGTCAATGCCAAGATTTATGGCCATGACAGTCTTATATCATTGGCACTAACAGTATTGCAGGAGGAGTTTCAGACACAGGTTTTGAACCGCTCCAGAAATCCGGGAGAAAAAAGTGTCAGGGGGAGAGGTGTACAGAATAACTGATTAAAATCCGGTGCGTTTCAGCCGGTGCGGATGGCCATCAGTATCCACTGGGTGTCGTTGCTGACGGCCTCCCAACCACAGCTTTTCAGCAGCGTATTCAGTCCGCCAGCCCTGCCGCCAATTCTCGCCGGAACCGGCATAACCTGCTTCCCGTCATCATTAAAACCGATTTCCAGCGCGCTTTTCAGCAGAAAGATGCTGTTTACCGACGCTGATGGCTGAATCTGACGCCGGCCGCTCCACTCACTGTCGCTGAGGACGTGATACACCCAGTCATACTGCTTCGCCAGCTCCAGGGCGTATGTCAGGCGAAAGAGGTCGTTCTGCTCTGACAGTTCGCCCGTACAGCTGCGCCAGAGATAATCGAGCTTATGCCGTAACCCTGCCCGAACGCCAAGTCTTCGCCCCTGATCCAGTATCCAGTCAATATCCGTGGCCACGTCACGCGGGAAGCGGCGCTGTTTTTTCGCCTGCGCAAACCAGCGGTTGATAAACAGGTTTTCCTGCGACTCTGACAGTACCAGTCCGTCTTCCCGCGCCGTGTGCAGGGCAACAAGAGCGCACCATGCCAGATGGCCCGTTTTTTCCATGTTTCTCATAAATATATCCCCTGCTGAGATATTCTTACAACCCGGCTGCTGGGGTCTTTGTTATTCTGTATCTGGCAGAGAAAAGTAGCTCATTATCATATGAAGTAGTCCCATAGCTCCGTGAGCAAAAAAATAAATCTCAATGAAACTGGTCAGAAATTTATGTAATCCAATCATTATTTCTGTGTTAACACCAGAAAAGAGATAAAAATAGTCAGATAAAAACCATGATGCACCTGAAAGAGTAACGCCCAGCAGTGCCAGCACGCCAAGTCCCTGCACAGTAGCTGCAATTCCCCCTGAGTGAGCGTCAGGAAGACTCTTTTCCCTCAATGTAAGCAGATCTTTCTTAATTCCGGTAAAATCCATGAAAAGCCAGCAGTAATAATAACGAACACCTCTCTTCAGTAACATCCAGGAAAACAATACAGTACCCAGAATAATCAGACTTAGGCCTGAGATAATATGAAACCACGTGACGATATTATCAATTCCAGTCTGCTCCAGGGCATCAGTGCTTGTCATATTTGAGTTAATAATCTGGGAAAGAATCAAAAGAGCAATGAAAATATGCAGAAGACGAAAGCCTGGAAAGCTGCTATGAGGAAGCAAACCCCATATTTTTTTAATCATCTTGATTTACCTGCTTTTATTCTTAAAAATTTAATGTTTTTGTTTATGATTAATTTCGGATATACAAAAGGTATTACAGATATAAATATATCAGCTTTTATGTCATAACGACATGGAGGAGCCATCCAATACGTAATATTGTACATTCTCTGAATGTCGCAGCTACCAACGTGATAGCCTGTGGCTGTTAACATTCCTCGCCGTGTAAATCCATAATCGGGGTATGACGCTCAATGGCGCGAAAAGTCACGTTAAGAGCATTAACAATGAGGGGTCACCTCAGAAAATAGAAAATTTCTCACAGCGCATTCTACGCAACGTGAAGCGAAGATATATAGCCCTCTCACAGCTCGACGCAAGAATGGATTAGGGAGCGGAAAATCCGTGAGTATGTCCATTCGAGGAAGCAGAAGGGAGCTGATCTGTCATATGGCACTTTCTCGCCGATGGTTGAAAATTGAGCGTTTGATGTTTTGCATTGAGATTAGGGCAAAGACAGGGAACTGTCCCCTGCTTTCTTGCAGAGTTATCCACAGAGTTTGTGGGTTAAAAACTGAACCGCCCCGGTTTTGTGGGAGAGAGTTTAGTCCGGGAACTCAGGCTGCCAGAGCCTTTTCTCCGATGGAAGCATAATATGCCTGTTCTGCTTCAGCAGGTGGTATGTGGCCGAGTCGCCCAAGCAGCCGACGATTGTTGTACCACTCCACCCATGTCAGCGTCGCCAGCTCAACCTCTGTACGGTTTTTCCAGCTCTGTCGGTGTATCACCTCCGCTTTGTACAGGCCATTGATGCTCTCCGCCATTGCATTGTCGTAGGAGTCCCCCGTGCTGCCCGTTGAGGCCAGCAGTTCCGCCTCCTGTAGCCGCTGCGTGTACGCCAGCGACACATATTGCGATCCCTTATCGCTGTGATGGATTGTGCCTGACGGACGACGGGCCCACAGCGCCTGCTCCAGCGCATCCAGCACGAATGTCGTCTCCATCGAGGATGACACCTGCCAGCCCACGATGACGCCGGCGAACACATCGATGATGAACGCCACGTACGCGAAGCCCTGCCAGGTGCTGGCATACGTAAAATCTGCCACCCAAAGCTGGTTGGGACGGGCAGCGACGAACTGGCGATTGACCCTGTCATGAGCGGCCTGCGTTTTACGACCGACTGTCGTGCGCACTTTTTTACCACGGAGCACACCGGCCAGCCCCATAGCCTTCATCAGCCACGCGATGGTGCATCTGGCCACGCTGAAGCCTTCCCGCTGCAACTGACGCCAGACCTTGCGAACACCATAGACGCTGTAGTTTTCGTCGTACACGCGCTGTATCTCCACTTTCAGCTGGTCGTCACGTTGCTGCCGCAGGCTACGCTTCTCCGGATGCTGACGCTGCTCCTGGTGCCGGTAATATGTCGACGGGGCGATATCCAGCTCATGGCATACCGGTCCGACCCCGTGGCTCCTGCTGAGGGTATCCAGCAGCGGTATTATTTTTTCCACAGACGGTCGAACTCCGCCTTCGCAAAATAAGCGGAAGCCTGCCGCAGGATATCGTTGCTGCGCCGCAGTTCCCGGACTTCCCGCTCCAGCTCCTTGAGACGTTCGCGCTCAGAGGTGGAAAGTCCACCGTCACCTCCGCCTGCATCCCGCTCATGCTGACGAAGCCAGGTGCGCAGGGTGTCGGTGCTGCAGCCTATTTTAGGGGCAAGAGAATGGATAGCCGCGTGTTCAGAACGGTACTCATCACGCTGGTCCAGCAACATTCTGACTGCCCGTTCACGAAATTCCGGGGAGTAACGGTTTGCTGATTTTGATGCCATGTCGGATCTCCTTTTTCACTGAGAGTTTAGTCTCCCGGAAACCCGGTGCGGTTCAATCCGTATGTTTTGACGGACGCTACCATGCTGCTCTCCCTTATTTGAGAAGTTAACCAATAGTTTTGCAATGAAAGACCAGATGGAAGTGGGCACGCTTTAGCGTCAGGGCAAAGTCTGAACCCCTATCGTCACCATTACAGTCACGCATTCGCTTTTTCCATCCTCCTCTACCCGCACTGCCAACAGCGTCTCTTACGATTTGCCTGCCCTTAGGGCAGCAATACGGGCTTACCACGTTTCTGATGGGCTTGCCTATCTGCCGGGGGCTGTTCTGGCGACGTGTCCCAAAACTACAATGAAACATCCAGCCACCTTTACCTTTTGGTTAATGCCTGTCAGCCGTTTGGCATCTTCTTCGTTGACGACATTTATCAGCAATTCACTCATGTTGCCCATACCGACCAGCCTTGCCTCTTGGCCCTCTTTCGGCTGAGAGCTTCTGCCCCACATTTCACAATGATGAGGCACCCTGCCAGGGGAGTACGTTGTCAGAGGAGCTCCAGACAGTTCCGTTACCAGCACTGCCTGTCCTCTTAGGCTACAGTTGGTCGCACAACTGGTTAACTAACAATGCTCAATAAGCTATTGGTTTAACAATGATAAATCAGACAGTCACGTTTGTTAGGCGTGTACGTGTCGCACGAAGTTAAAGGAGCCGACCTGGGTGTTGCGCCCGTCAGCGACGATCACTTTGTCATGGAGAATTTTGTAAGTACTGACTGTACGAACCGGAATGCCCGCACCAGCCAGAAGGTTCATCGCGGCCTTACTCGCGTTGTTGTTCTTTCCGGCATTTGATTTCCAGTCCAGCACCACGGCCACATCCACACCGCGCCTTTTTGCCCGGACAAGCGCCGTACTTCCTGTGACTCTCGATGCAGCTGCCGTACAGTCAGAGCCACTCGTGGAGGCCCCGGAAACCCTCAGTATCAGCTGTGAGGTAACGTTCCGGCACGGAACGCTCCGTCTCAATGGCACTGTCAGCGAAAAGCTCCTGACCCTGCTGATACAGGAGCTCAAACGGTGATCCCGTTACCAACAGGCACCAAAATATGGCTGGTTGCCGGTATCACCGACATGCGTAACGGCTTCAATGGTCTCGCTGCAAAGGTGCAGACGACGCTGAAAGACGATCCGATGTCCGGCCACGTCTTCATCTTCCGGGGCCGCAGCGGCAATCAGATCAAACTGCTGTGGTCTACCGGTGACGGGCTGTGCCTGCTGACCAAACGGCTGGAGCGCGGCCGCTTCGCCTGGCCGTCAGCCCGCGATGGCAAAGTGTTCCTGACACCGGCGCAACTGGCGATGCATGTGTTCTGCATATTTTCCAACCAGGATACGGGCCAGCACGCTGCTGCCCACACGACTGCCTTCTACTGGTTTGGCCGGGAGCGGTGCCTGCACGATCACGTCGCACCGGCTGCACGCCAGTTTTGGCCGGACCGTTTCGATAACTTTAAAGGCGGTATTGATGATTTCCAGTTGTTCAGAGAGAGTTTCTCCCATCACCTTCAGTTCTCCACCACAGGACGGGCAGACGCTGTCCGCTGGCAGGAGAGTCTGCGTTTCCCGTGGCAGGTCGGCTGGCAGCGGTTTTCGGGTGGTGTTGCGGGCGGTTTTTCCTGGCGTCGTTTGTGGCGCAACCTCAGCATCTGTTGGCGCATCCAGGACCGGTTTGTCGTCGTTCAGGCAGTTTTTGACCGCCTCCAGACGGTTTTCCAGCTCTGCCAGCCGTTTCTCTGTTTGGATTCTCTAACTGGTGCCTCAATGGGAAAAAGAAATTTCAGATACCTTGGCTATTCAGTCGTTTGCCGCAGTGAAGTGGTCCACAAAATTCTTTGCCTGATCGTCAAGCCATTTAGAAAAACGCTCCAGAGTGCCCCAATTGTGTGAGCGGTGAGGCCAGACTAGATAGTAGCTGAATGTGTGTGTAGCTTCGATAGCTGTTACCTGAACAAGTTCTCCACGTTCTAGCAGACCTGAAGCAATTGAGCGGCGGGTGAGTGCTATGCCCATTCCTGTTCTTGCAGCTTCCAGCATGTGTGTCGAATCGCTGAAAAGTAATGAAGGTGGGAGGGCGTCAAACGTACACGCCTCTGTTCTTCCGGACAACCATGTTGACCAACTCTCGGTGGCTTGTAACCTAGGAAATGCAAGGACTTCTTCCACAGTTTGCAGCCCACCAGTAGAGAATAGCCGCGGAGCAGCAACCAGCAACAATGAATCCCCCATAAGTCGGTGGATATGCATATTTGGCCATTCACCGTGTCCGAAGCGAATTGCACAATCTGCTGGCCCAGTATCAAAGTCGGTCAGATCCGTCGACGCCTCAAGATTGAGAGTAATAGTGGGGTTGCAGGCTAGCCAGTCAGACAACCTAGGTACTAACCAGTGCATGGCAAAGGAGGGTAAGACAGATATCCTCAAATACTGGCTACCTACTTGGTATCGAAGGTGCTCGGTGGCAGAGACAATATTCTCCAGTGCTTGACTAATCTGGTACGCATAAACTCGCCCCTCATCAGTGAGGATAGTCCGGCGGCCGGTACGGTTTACCAGTGATATACCAAGATAATTTTCAAGGGCGTGCATCTGGTGACTGATCGCACTGTGTGTCACATGTAATTCATCAGCAACAGCACCAACCGAGCCCAGACGTGCTAAAGCAACGAAGGCACGAAGTGCCGTTAAAGGAGGGAGTTTTGATTTCATGTTAGTTTTCCTAACCGCGTAAAAGAAAATATGTCACACATAGTTCTAGGCCGCAAAGCTATACTTTGGTGGCATTGCAATTCTTTCATGTCAGAGGAATTATATAAATGGTTATTAAAGAAATTCAGGAGTTTCTTGGTTCATACTTTGATGTGCTTCAACATCAGGATCTATCGCTATTTGATCGGGTGTTCCACCGTGATTGTGTGCTCTATTCACAGCAACAAGGTAACACAATAGTACGTCCATTATCCGAATACCGGAAAATGGTTAAAGGACGAAAATCACCGGAAGAAGGTGGATTTCCACGTTCTGATGAAGTGTTAATGATCGATGTTCTGGCATCGGATATGGCACTGGCTAAGGTCCGCTTACGTTTGTTCGACAATATTATGATCGATTATTTGAATCTTATGAAAGTTGACGGGCAGTGGCAAATTGTGTCGAAGCTCTTCTATCGAGTGGAGTAATAACATAGGTTCTGTTGCATTAAGGGAGGGGGCTGGCAAAATCCCCCTTATTTTCTCAAGTAACCAGTCATGTCTCTGATCCGAAAAGCCTTCAAACGACTCCATTATCCTGTCGATGTTATCGCCCTGTGAAGTTAAAATTCCTAGCTTCGGAATGGGTCTTGCAATTGTTGACGGGCTTGTGAAAGCCTTAAAAGGCGAAATTGAAGTAAAAAGTGAAGAGGGGATAGGCAGTGAGTTGATTGTAAAATTACCAGTCATTGTTGAACAATCAGTTGATCTTCAAAACACTTCACTTAAACAAATAGATTATCCAGTGCCAGCCAACCTAAACATCATTGTTATAGATGATAATGAACTATCATGTTTTACAATAGCTGAAATGTTATCAACCTATGACCATATATGTGAAACATCAACCTCCCCTACTCGAGCACTAGAAAAGCTTGCAAGAAAACCATATGATATAATTTTATGTGATTTGCAAATGCCAGTCATTACCGGCGATCAATTACTTAAACATATAAGAGATAATGAAGGCCCTAACATGAGAACCCCCTTCGTTTTCATAAGTGCTTACGCAGAAAAATTTAAAGTAATGAACACTAAAGTTATTTCAAAACCTGTGCATTCAGAGGAACTTCTTTCTGTAATATCTAAAGCCATCATAAAATAAATACCATAGTCCATTGTCAATAACTGACAATGGACTTTCCATTCTATTAACCTTAACCTTCATCATCCGGAAAGAAAATTCCAACATTTTCTTTAGCAACCTTATCAATAAATAGCTTAATAGTTTGTCCGTCAAATTTACCACTAGCTACAGACTCCTCACTAAGCATATTCATTCTCATAATTTCACTACACATAGCCCTGACTCTAACCAAACTGTCCAGCATAACCTTGTTGTACTCCATCTGGTTAAAACCGCCTTCCTTCCTTTCTCTCTGAATACGATAAACTCTGAGCCCTAGCTCTACTAACATGGAAGTTATTGACGAAACTGTTGCATCAGTCTCCGTTGCTCCTTCCTGCCTGCGCTCAGTAATAATCGCATCTATTTCTTCCCTGACCTGATTACTGACAAATGTTTGTATCCGTGGCATTCTTTGCTTTTCCTTACAGATTTAGAATCTTATTAAAATATAAATTCGGAAAATTATCCATAGTATGTTCAGAGTATATCATTTATTTTTGCAGAGTATAGTAACGAGTACACCCCCTCGGAAAACCAGAGTATACTCTAGAGTGCACTCTATCTATATAATTGATTTTAAATGTATAGTATAAAAAGAGTATATATATACTCTAATTATACTCTGCATAGAGTATATATATACTCTATGCATCAATGATGCAAATGACTTTGCAGTCTTAAAAAAACTATAACAGCATGATTTCAAAGAAAAACCAGGCAAGATGCAATCTTGCGAGGTGTGTGGGACTTTGAAGTTAAGAAGCAGGTTTAGACAAAATTGTCCGCCGGGCAGGATTCAGTAATTAGTGAGCAAAAATCCCGCCAGCGAAAGGGCGGGATTAATTTTATTCTTTAGGATCTGATGGCGTCTTTTTACGAGCGTTAAATACATCAATTAGTTTAAAAACGACAGCGGCAACTGTTATCGCCGTGCCTGCAATTGTTCCAAAAACCAAAGCTCTTTTGATTTGATGTAAAGGGAAAAACCAATATCCCTTACTGAAATAAATTAATGATGCTACCCCTGCACCCAGTACCAAACAAACTCCGATAGAGAAAACACAGGCATAGATGAATAGCTTCAAGTAACTAATCATTTTTTAGCCCCTGATTTTTCTTCAGATGGATTGTTTAATGCTTCTTTCGAGAATCCGTTAATAAACTCACTACCAACACCTCCGATAGCATCATAAACAAAATCAGGAATGTTATTCCCGTTTAATACTTTATCTACGCCAACTGGCGCATACTTCCCAAATGCCCCACCCAGACCAGCACCAATACCAGCCCCGGCCAGTGACACTGTATTTGGACCATCAGTAAAGAATGCCCTACCCATTGCGATACCTGTGTTCGCAAGGACACCACGACCGGGAGCCATCATGCCTGTTGTAAATGAGGTCGCGCTTCCCAGATAGTCCCACGACTTATTCGCATTCTGCGGCTGGTTTAAATCATAGACCTGATAACCACTATTGGCCGCCAGTCCAAGAAGCCCGCCACCAAGAACTTTACCTGCTGACGCAGCAGGCCCCAGATACCATGCCCCGGCAATCATCACACCATCCTGGTAGCCATCCACGATCACTTTCGTGATATTGGTGCTGTCCGGCATATCACCTTTCGCTATCTTATCCAGCCCGGCCTGCTTTTGTTCCGGTGTCAGATTATTGTCCACCGCGTACTTGTTCCATGATGTAGCCGCCGCAGCATTGCTTTCAAAACCATCACCGAAGCTGAGCGCGTTATTCTCAACAACAACTCACTCCGATAGCGTTATTTGCGTCTGTTTTTCCTATAGTGCTGGTAGTACACAAACCAGCAACCTATAGCTCCAATAACACCACCAACAACGCTGCCTTTCAAAATTTTCACATAATCGATGGATAATAAATCCACAGACAATCCGCTAGTAATAAAATAAAACAATTTTATTACAACTTGAGTGGCAACCGTTGTAATAAATATTCCAATAGGTAAAGCAATTACTAAGTAGAGTAAGATCAAAAGCCATTTTGAGAGTGAAACTTTCATTTCTGCCCCTCCGTTGCTTTTCCTGCTTGATCATTGCCATACTCTGTTGTGACTGAACCAGTTATGTTGCCAGCAACGCCGGGCACTGGATTAATCGGCAGTGGTTTTGATATTCCCATCCCGACATCTGTCCAGATCCAGTCTTTCCATGGTTTCATTGGATTAAGGACTTTATCAAATGGCAATTCAACCAATTTACCTGCGCCATAACCCAACCCAGATGCTATGCCGCTGATTGCTCCACCTTTCCACGGGTCATCACCTTTAAGGTAACTTGATGTCGCTCCACTACCAGCATTCACCGCCATTGTGCCCCATAACCCAGTTCCTGCTGTCAATGCACCTGTCCAGTAACCAAGGATTACATCATTCGGATTCACTTCACCATTAATCAGTAAGCCTACACCAGCATTTGCACTCGCACCGATCAGACTAGTGGTAGCAGCCATCTCGGGCAATAACGGCCAGGCAAGAGCGCTTCCTACCGCTGCCATTGCCGTTTCACAGGATACTGGAGTATTTCCACTACAAGCCTCTTTAATTGCTGCCTGAGTACCTGACGCGTAGTTTTCTGTTGTACCTGGTTTATTCGCGTTTGCGGCAGCTAAAATACTTCCAAGCGCGTTATTCTCAACTTAACCCCAGCCGCAAGGTCTAGGATTTGTATCCTATCTGTTCTTGTTTTTCCTGTAGTGCTGGTAATAGATACACCAACAACCTGAACCTGCAAGTCCTCCACAGAATACACCCGCTTTTATTGTTTTATTAAAATGAATATTTGAGAAACTAAACTCCCCACTATAATACAGCGAGTAACATAATTCAGTTCCAACTTGCACAAGCATGAACCATAATGGGAAAATAAGCATTAAGGCTAAGTTGAGATATAAAAAAACAAATAAGTATTTAAATTTGCTAGACCTCATTTTTTGCTCTCCGAATGATCTTTAACCCATTTACCTGCTTGATCATTAGAGACTTCAGTTGTACCTGAACCAAATATATTTCCAGCAACCCCAGGTAATGGCTCTAACTGTAAAGGCTTCGATATCCCCATTCCGACATCCGTCCAGAGCCAATCTTTCCATGGTTTCATTGGGTTAAGGAGCTTATCAAACGGAACCTCAACAAGTTTAGCGGCACCATAACCAAAACCGGACGCAACACCACTGATCGCTCCGCCTTTCAGCGGATCATCACCTTTAAGATAACTTGACGTGGCTCCACTACCAGCATTCACCGCCATTGTGCCCCATAAACCAGTTCCTGCTGTCAATGCACCTGTCCAGTAACCAAGGATTACATCATTCGGATTCACTTCACCATTAATCAGTAAGCCTACACCAGCATTTGCACTCGCACCGATCAGACTAGTGGTAGCAGCCATCTCGGGCAATAACGGCCAGGCAAGAGCGCTTCCTACCGCTGCCATTGCCGTTTCACAGGATACTGGAGTATTTCCACTACAAGCCTCTTTAATTGCTGCCTGAGTACCTGACGCGTAGTTTTCTGTTGTACCTGGTTTATTCGCGTTTGCGGCAGCTAAAATACTTCCAAGCGCGTTATTCTCAACAACAAAGTCATTAATTAGACATAGTTACCGACAAAAAACCATATTAATTCTTTTGGAAAAAATAAAATAAGGTATCCATATAACAACACCAAACAATCCACTCACTAACAATCTAATATTATCTGAATCCTGCTGTGCGTCAAAAAGAATAGCTGGCAATACAGTAAGATAGAGAGCAACAATCAATTTTGTTACATAATAAGCAATCATGGCTTTTCGAGTTCCTTTCTTGCGTCTAAAAAAGAACCACATTGCATAAAGGGAAACAAGAAATCCACATGCCAGAAACGTAAATGCTCCCATAGCGTAATAAGATAAAAAGCCAGTTTCATTGAAATAATTGAATACGGTCATGGTGAAATTGTAAAGCACAATAGCACCACCAATAACCCCCAGGATAAGCCCCAGAGCAGGAAGGTACAGCAACCCATTAATTTTACACAATTCTTCTTTTTCGCAATCATCACACAAGCCAGACTCTTTATTTGCTTCAAAACCCCTACATTTTATGCATTCCATTTTTGTTCCATTTTCATTCATGTTATGATGATAACATTTTTTATTTAAATAGCCCCAATCACAATGGTGGGGCTTGTCGCTGATTTTACTCAGGATCTGAAGGTGGTTTTTTACGAGCGTTAAACTTATCCATCAGATTAAATACTATTGTGGCCAGTGTAATCGCAGAGCCAGCTATACACCCAAACACAAAAACTCTTATCACTTCGGATGCAGGGAAAAAAAGGTATCCTTTTGTTAGATAGATAAATAAACCACCTCCTCCCATTAAAAGAAAACCGAGGATGATGCAAAAGACGCATGAATATATGAATAACACAAAATAAGCAATCATTTTCCTACCTCCTTCTTCTCAGTAGAAGCAGGCTGACTACTATTACTTGCATTTTTTATATACCCACCTAAAAACTCACTACCAAAAGAACCTGTCGCATCGAATATAAATCCCGGAACTTCTTTGCCTGTAACTGAATCTACAATGCCTGGCACATATTTACCAAAAGCCCCACCAACTCCGGCCCCGATGCCAGCACCAGCCAATGAAGCTGTATTTGGACCATCCGTAAAGAATGCCCCCCCCATTGCGATACCTGTGTTCGCAAGGACACCACGACCGGGAGCCATCATGCCTGTTGTAAATGAGGTCGCGCTTCCCAGATAGTCCCACGACTTATTCGCATTCTGCGGCTGGTTTAAATCATAGACCTGATAACCACTATTGGCCACCAGTCCAAGAAGCCCGCCACCAAGAACTTTACCTGCTGACGCAGCAGGCCCCAGATACCATGCCCCGGCAATCATCACACCATCCTGGTAGCCATCCACGATCACTTTCGTGATATTGGTGCTGTCCGGCATATCTCCTTTCGCTATCTTATCCAGCCCGGCCTGCTTTTGTTCCGGTGTCAGATTATTGTCCACCGCGTACTTGTTCCATGATGTAGCCGCCGCAGCATTGCTTTCAAAACCATCACCAAAGCTGAGCGCGTTATTCTCAACAGCGTTCTTACCCGCCAGTGCCCCCGCAACAACATTAGCACTGCTATCACCCACTACGCCACCAACCAGTCCTGCCGCCAGGGTACCCAGCGCACTGATGGTCTGACGTTGTTCTTCCGTCAAGTCGTTGCGGTCGATACCGGGGTACATCTGTTGGGCGATAAATTCCCCCATCACTGCGCCGCTGGCTCCAGCCAATGCACTGTTGCCATTGACCGCAGCTGTCACCGCACCGAGAACCGCGTGGGCCATCAGGTTGGCCTCGGTGTTCACTATCTTGCCGTCCGCACTGGTGGTCATATTGTGGATGACTTCCGCCAGATACGGTGCACTGGCTCCCGCCAGGGCTTTAGCCATATCACCGCCTGCAAGCCCCTGAATGGCCGCCGTTGCCGCCTGGATACCTTGCTGTAGTGCACTACCGGTGCCATATTGCTTCATGGCATCTTTATACTCTTTGGTTTCACGAAGTTGCTCAGTTGTCTTGTCCGGGTACTTCTCTTTCGCCGCTTTCAGCCCGTTGATATCCCCCTGCGTCCGGGCAATATCTGCCGCCTGGCTACCGATCTCACCGATCAACTGTGCTTCCCTTAACCGGTTCTGTTCTTTCTCTTTATCAAAGATTTTGTTCAGACCCGGATTCGCATTCTCGACATCACGGCTCAGCCCAGCCACGTCTTGCTTCTGGTTGGCCTGGTCACGAATGGTGATGGTGCCATCACTGACTGCCGACTGGGTTGTTGAACTGGCGCTGCCGCTGCCATTCACCCCGGTCAGGAGACCATTCGCCATATTCCCCGCGAACTGCCCGCCGATGCTACCACCCGAGCTGATACCCACACTCTGATGCTCAACGTCGTACCTGGCCTTGTTCTCGATGTTGCTGAAACCCAGCGTACCGGTATCCAGTTTATTCTTGTCCGCTGTGGCGGTAGAGCCGATAACTGCCCCGTTGAGTTGGGTATGCTCACCCACGGTAATGTCGAAGCCACCTTTTCCGGCGAACACCCCGGTCTGCTCCTGCACCGCATCGTAAGTGGAGTGCATCCTGTCACGGCTCAGATTGACCGAACCACTGGCAGAACCGAAACCGACGCTACCGCCTGCGCTGGCGTTCTGCTGCTTCGAGTCGTAGTTGTCGCTGTCGCGCTCACTGGTTAAGGTCAGGTTGCGGCCCACATCCATCGTCACCTTCTCACCGCTCACCTGTGCTCCTGTGAGGGTGGTGTCGCGGCCGCTGGTGATATTGAGGTTGTTACCGGCGTTCAGCGTGGTCTCGGTATGGGTCAGCATATTGCCGCTTTCCGAACCTTTTCCCTTGTTCACGCTGGCATTCAGCGTCAGGCCGTTCTTGCCCTGGCCGAAGTTCACACCCACACCCACCGAGCCACCCTGGCTTTCGCTCCTGCCATCCACCGTCTGGGTGTTCCGGGCTGAAAGCAGATTGACGTCCCGCGCCGCATTGAGGTTGATATCCTTCCCGGCCTGCAACTGGCTGCCCTGGACATTGATATCGGTGCCGGTCGAGCGGATGTTCAGATTGTTGCCTGCGGTCAGGGTGCTGCCCTGGCTTTGCGATTGCACCGTAGTCTGCTCAGATTTTGACGACTGGCTGCCCCAGGAGAGGTTCAGCCCCACCAGGCTGGTATTTTCATCTCCGGCGTTGTGCACTTCATTCGCCTGCGCCGCCTGTACCCCGCTCAATGCCGCTTTCATCCCCTGCAAGGCAGCGAGACGCCCGTTACTCTCCTTGCTGGCGTCACTGGCGCTCGATACTGCAGAACTCACGGCACTGCCCACCGTACCGGACAGCGCCAGCGTCAGGCCACTTTGCTTCTGCTCCACCACATGCTTCCGGGTGCTCTGATTTTCTGCGGCAAGGACATTAACTTCCTTGCCGGTCAGGTTGATGTCTTTTCCGGCCAGCACATCAGAACCCTGTACCGTCAGGCTATTACCCGCATTCAACGTGACATTCCCCTGGGTGCTGCCCACCGTGCTGCCGACGCTGGTCCGGGATTTGCCATCATCGGTGGTTTTGGTGTCACTGGTGCCGTAGCTGAAGCCAATGCCGCCAGTGCCGGACAGGCCGCTTTTCTTCTCCTGCAGCATATGGGTTTCATCGCGCTGTTCGGTCGCCGCCTGCAGGTTCAGGTTGTTACCGGCGGTTAAATTGACATCCTGCGTAGCCGCCACGCTGCTGCCCGTGACGGTTAAATCACGTCCAGCCTGCATGCTCACCGTGTCGCCGCTCAACTGGCTGCCATTGACAGTCTGCTGGCTAATGGTGTCCCGCGACTCGGTGGTGGTTTTCGAGAGCATGCCGCTGCTGCCGGTCGCCTTGTAATGCTGGTCCAGCGTGTTGGTATCAACGCCATGCTGAATGTTGATATCGTTACCTGCCGCCACACTGAGCTTATCACCGGCAGAGACGTTGCCTGCGGTGATATTCACATCTTGTCCGGCTCCCAGTTGCACGTTACCTGCACCGACGATTTCACTGCCGACCTGCTGGCTGCTGGAGTGGTGCTGCCAGTTGTCGCCCCAGTTGAGGTTGTCTGTGCTGCCGGTAGTCACCGTATTGAGGTTGAGATCACGCCCTGCCGTGATGGAGGTGCTGCCGCCTTCCCCGCTATTCACAATCTGCGCCGCCGTCAGATTCACATCGCGCCCTGCCTGCAATGCCAGCGTACCATCCGGCTGCTGCACATATAGCCCGGCGACGCGATCCAGCGTAGTGCGTGCAAAATCGCCACCGGCGCTCTTGGCGCTGCGGGTGGTGGTGGTGGCGTTGATATCCCGCCCGGCGGTTGCGGTGAGGCTTTGTTGCCCGGCGATCACCCCACCGACATTACTGATGTCGGTCCGCGCCTTCAGCGCGACATCGTTCCCCTGGATCAGGCCGCCCAGGTTGCTGATGTTTTCTGCCAGGATCTGCGTACTTTGCTGGCCGTTGATGCGCCCACTGTTAGTCAGATTGCCGCTCAGGTTCAGGCCGATGGTTTTTCCGGCAAGCAGTGCGCCGCTGCCATCCAGATCCCCTGCCTTGACGGAGGCATACACCTGTGGCACCAGTACCTGACGGGTACTTCCGTCCGGCAGGGGCACGGTCTGCGCCACCATCCAGACGATATCGCCCGTCAGCAAGGCCATCTGTTCAGCGGTGAGCGCCACACCCAGCGTCAGATTGTATTTCTTGCCGAACTCCACCCCGTTGTTCATCAGGGCCTTGTACTGCTCTTCGTCGTTCTGGAAGCCGTCGAGGTAACGGTTACCGCTCAGAGCGATCACCTGTTCACGGATCAGCCGCTGCTCGTAATAGCCATCCCCCAGGCGTTTCAGCACGTTGTTCGGATCGGTGGTGAAGGCGTTCATCATGTAATCCGAGCCCAGCCACTGTTTCTTGTCCGTGAAGCGCGGATCGGTTTCCACCAGATACGGGCTGCTGTCCGGTCGTACCCGGAACAGGCTGTTGTCCGGCAGGCGGGTGTTTGGTCCCACCAGACGCACCACCTTACCGGAGTCCCCGAGGTTCACCTCGAAGGTTTTGCCTGCTGGCAGAGTAATCGCCCCCGGCACCACCGGCAACAGGTTACCTGCGCCCGGCCCGGCAATTGGCGTGGCATTAATGCCCACTGCCCCCTGGATATCGCCATTAATATCGGCCTGCTGCTGGGCATCAATCACCAGATTGCTGCCCTGGCTCTGGGTGTATTCTGCCAGCGTACTCGGTTTCAGGGTGATGGCCTGGATCACCGTCGGTGGTTTATAGGCGGTCACATCGACATTGGAAGAGTCTCCGCCTTTACTCTGATGGCGTGAATAGTAGGTAGCGGTGCCCACATCGTTGATCTGGCGGTTGGCCTCCACCTCGACGTTATTCAGCGATCCGCCCTGGAGCGCCAGTGCCCCACCGGCGATGATCTGGCTCTTGTCATTCAGCACGCTGCCCGCATTGATGCTGAGATTGCCCCCGACCAGGATTTTGGCAGGGTCAGACTCTTTCACCCGATCTTCTGTGATGGTGCGGGTGTAGTCGTAGCGGGTAAAACGGTCTCCGTCGGTGGTGTGGCAGATCACCCCTTCGATACACAGGATATTGACTTCGTCCTTGTAGATATAAATGGTGTAGTCTTTGTCGTTATAGCGCACGCCGTTATTCAGACGCGCCACTTCGTACTCGGAAACGTGCTCCTGGGAAACCAGCACGCTTTCCAGCGAGAAATGGTCATTGATGTTGTTGATTTGCGCGATATTGAGCGCCATATCCCCGGCAGATTCAATAGTGGAACTGTGGTTGTTGAGTACCCCGCCCTGGCCGATGGCCTGATAGCTGCCATCCAGCGCCCCGCCAATCGTCATAAAGCCGTCGCTGTAAATCAGCGCATGGTCGTAGTTGTTGAGGGTGCCGCCCCCCAGATCCAGGCGCTGACGCGCGGCAATCGTCGCCGCCTGGCCGTTCTCCGCCTGGTTGTTCAAGGTTCCCGCCTGGATAGCTAACGCATCGCCATAAATACGGCCACTGCCGATATTGTTGACGGCGGTGCTGTTGAGGCGGGTATAAAAACCGTCAATCAAGCCATAGTTGGTCAGGGTCTGGGTGGCGGTGAGTTGCGTGGTACCTGCGCTGATTTCCGCAGCGGTACTGTTGAACAGGTTGGTGGCGACCAGATCAAGTTTGTTACCCGCCTGGATCAGCGACCGGTTGGTCAGAGTACCCTTGGTGGTCAAGCCCAGGTCATGACCTGCCTGGACTGACCCGGTATTGAAGAAATCCTGCACCAGCGTGAGCGACATGTCCCCCAGCGACAACAGCGAGCCATCGCCGGTCAGAGAACCACTGGTGAGATTCAGTTGCTGACCCGCTTCCATGGCACCGGCTCTATTGGTGACTTGTTGGGCCAGGGTGTGCAGGCTATTCTGCGCACTCAACAGCCCCGAGGTGTTGTTCAGGCTGCCGCTCAGATTAAGCGTCAGCGCATCATCGACGCGCAATGCACCCTGGCTGTTATCAACATCCTGCGCACTCAGCGTCAGGCTGCCGCCCTGGATGCCATTTTGTGCACCGAGGGTATTCTGGTTGAGAATAGTGGCAGCGTTCAGGGTGACCTTCAGTGCCCCCTGGATCAGCCCGGCCCTGTTGTCGATAACGGACTGAACCGCGTTAAGCGCCATATTACCCAGCGCCTGGATCTGGCCCTGCTGGCTATTGATGTTGCTGGCTGTGAGATCCAGTGTCCCTTTACTGAACAGGTTACCCTGCAGGCTGTTATCGAACGCGGCGGTATTGAGCGCCATCGCCCCGCCGGAAGCCAGCAGCCCATACTGGTTATTCGCATCTGCGGAGGTCAGCGACAGGTCACCCTGCGCACTGAAGGTGCCGTGCTGGTTATCCAGCCCGTCCCCCTGAGTATTCCACTGTAAATTCTGCCCGGACTGCAAGGTACCCCAGGCGTTATTCAGCGCCTGCGTCAGGGCATTGATACTGCCCAGTGCAGCGATCTGGCCCTGTTGGTTATTGACGGCCCCGGAGGTCAGGGTCAGTTGCTGATTACCGATCAGAACACCCTGCTGGTTATCCAGCGCAGCGGTTTTAAGCGTCAGCGAACCCTGGCTGGTGATGCCCCCCTGGTCACCGCTGCGGGTGTTGATGAGGGTCCCCCTCTGGGTGTCAATCGCCAAATCAGCAGCGCTTTGCAGCAAGCCGCCGTCATCGTTCAGGAGCCCGGTGTTAAACAGTGACAGATTACTGAGGGAAGCCAGTTGGCCGCCCCGGTTATCCAGTAAGCCGGTGCGCAGTAACGTATCGCCACCGCCCACCAGTTTGCCCTGACGGTTATCCACTGCACCGCTGGCAAGCGATAGCGCGCCAGTTGCGCCGATCAACCCACCTGCCGAGTTGTCGAGTGTCTGGCCGTGCGTGTTCAGCGTCAGTACCGCACCGGACTGAATGTTCCCCGCCTGGTTGTTGAGAACGCCGCTGCTGAGCGTCAGCCCCTTGTCTGCCAGGATTTTGCCTGCGGCATTATTGAGTGTGCCGGTCCGGGCATTCAGGGTGCTGGCAGCAATCTGGCCGTTGCGGTTGTCGAGGTTGCCGGTCGCAAGCTGCATATCACCTGCGCTGACAATGCCGCCCTGTGCGCCGCTGTTGCGGTTCAGCACCTCGGCTCCGCGACTGTTCAGACTCAGGGTGGAACCCGCCTGCATCAGCCCACCGGTGTTATCCACCGCACCGCTGAGCGAGATCAAACGACCATCGGCGGCAATCAGACCATCGCGGTTGTAGAGCGCACCGTCCAGGGTCAGCGTTACATCGTGCTTGTCGGCAGCAATCAGCTGGCCTTGCTGGTTGTTCAGGGTTCCCGCCGTCAGCGATAACGCACCGTTGGAGAAGATTTCCCCTTCCTGATTGTCGAGCAGGTCGGTAACATTCAGGTTCAACGTGCCGCTGCCGGTCTGAGTCATCTGCCCGCCACGGTGCGACAGGCTACCGGCATTAAGGGTAATATTTCCCGCCTGGGTGGTGGTGTTATCCAGTTGCAGTTGGGTACCGCTGAGCGCCAGACTGCCGTTGGACAGTACCGCGCCCTTATCACCGTTCATCTGTGTAGCCTGAATGATCAGCGCACCGTCACCAGCATGCACAAGGGTGCCTTGCTGGTTGTTGAGATTCGCCGTGTTGAGCGTCAGGTTTTTACTGTTGCTGGCGATAGTACCTGCACGGTTGTTGATGCTGCTGACGTGGGATAGCGTCAGATCCTGCTGCCCGAGCTGCTGCACGGTACCCTGCTGGTTAGACAAGCTATTGGCAGTCAGGGAAAGCTGGTCGGCACTGAGTTTACCGCCGTCGTTATTGAGCATCCCGCCGGTACGTGCAGAGAGTGTTTGTGTGGCCGCCAGATTGGCCCCGGCGGTGCGGATATCACCCACCGTGGCCTGGAGAACGATGTTGTTGCCGTAGGTCTGGCTGCCGCTGAAATCCAGCGCGGTGCCGGTAGCGGACAATTGCCCTGCTGCGGAGTTCTGGCCGTTGGCGTTGAGCTGACCCTGGCTGTTGAGCGTCAGGTTACCGCTGCTACCGAGTTTCCCATTGCTGGCCATCCCTGCTGCCAACACCCCTTGTGCGGTGCTGTTAATGCTGGCTGTGGTAAGTGTGGTGTTGCCCTGTGCGGCCAGAATGCCGCTGTTGGTCAGTGCGCTGCGGCTCTGCACCTGGGTATCTGCCCCGGCGTACAGCTTGCCGCTGTTATTGATATCCCCGGTGGTCGTCACCTGGAC
This sequence comes from Enterobacter sp. 18A13, assembly GCF_007035975.1. Taxonomy (NCBI): domain Bacteria; kingdom Pseudomonadati; phylum Pseudomonadota; class Gammaproteobacteria; order Enterobacterales; family Enterobacteriaceae; genus Enterobacter; species Enterobacter sp. 18A13. The sequence goes on along the minus strand of NZ_AP019635.1, from coordinate 85,625 downwards.
GGCCTGAGAAGCGTTAATCGCCCCGCTGTTGGTGAGCATCCCATCCGCATTGACCACCACGTCACCAGCGATGGCATTGAGCGCCCCGGCATTGTGCACGCCCACCCCGGCCTCGGTGCCCAGCAGGCGGATTTTATTGGCGTACATGCCGCCCAGTTGTGACACATCCACCGCCACCTGTGGACGGGGGTCGCCGTCAGCGGTCTTTGCTGCGACAGTTTGATGTGCGGCATCCACCTCGTTGCGCCCGGTGGTCACCGCCAGATCGTTGGCCCACAGCCCGGCATTGATTTTGACCGAACGCGCAATCAGATCGGTATGATCCTGCAGGCTGCTGTCCAGCCCCTTGCCCTGTATGACGATTTCACCGCGTTCGACGTTATAGCCGGTCAGTTGGCCGTTGGTCATCTGCGCCTGACCGGTGGTGAGCGTGGCGCGGTTGGCGTTGATAAATCCACAGCCGCTACAAGTAATACCTGCCGGGTTGGCGATCACCACCTGCGCTTTCTGCCCGGCCACTTCGATAAAACCGTTCAACTGGCTTGGGTTACTGGCATTGACTTCATTGAGAATGACTTTGGCTTCGCCTTTTGCCAGCCACGGGTTGGCGGTGACCATGCCAGCGATCTGGGTCTGGGTGTTGAGGTGGCTGTTATTGAGCACCACGCCCTTGTTATCGATGTCGAACTGACTGTAGACGTTGCGCGAAACGCCCTCTGCGCTTGGCGTCTGGATATTGACCTGTGGCGTGCCGTTGGCACTGCTGATAATGGTCGGCTGCTGGTTACCCGGTGCACTGCCATCGGCCACGATGTTGGCCTGCACCGGATGTATAGCCCCCAGGGCCAGTAGCACCGCAAAACTCAGTCCATGAACTTTACCTATCATCTGGCTGAGGGTATGACCGGTACCCGACGGCGACGATGCAGCCCCCGCACGGCCAGCCCCGGCGATATCGGGCACCACCATCAGCATGCCACGCGCCTGGTTGAAAATGAGTCGGTATAAATTCTTGTTCACAACAACGTCCCTGCAGAAAATGTGGAAGTGAAAAGTTAGTTTTTTTATCTACCCCAATGGCCTCAAGCGACAGCATAGTGACCTGTCGCTTCAGGTCATTAATCCCGGCGAAAACCGGGATGTCTGGCATCAGAAGCGATAGCCGATCCCGATATTGAAGCCGTTGATAGCATGAGATTTATTGCCGTCATCCAGGCTGGAGCCTTCATAACCGATATCCACCGCCATATTTTCAATCGGGTTAATCTGCAGACCCACACCGTACATCAACGAGGTCTTGTTGATGTTGCCGGTTTCCGTGCCCATATAGCGATAAGAGCCGGATTCGTAGTTGGTCCAGGAGGAGCTGTAATCCACTTTGTTGCGATTGAACCCCAGCAGGCCATAGACGCTGAAAAACTCGTTAAAGCGGTAAGCCGGGCCGACAGACAGCGAGTAATATTTGATGTCTACCTTGTTCTCGATGATATCGCGCGCCAGAAGGTAGGAATCATTGTCATTCCCATTCATATAAGTGAATGAACCGATAACGCTGACCGGTGAATCCCACTCATAGCGGTACTTGAGGTTCACCCCGTTGATATTGTGCAAGTCCTGCACCTTGCTCTGCGCATACCCCAGAGAAACGGTTTGCTGAGCGGCATGTGCCAGCGAACTCAAGCCCAGAGTGGCGACCAACGCCGAGGTCATCAATAACGCTTTCATTGTTTTATCCTTTTTAGTGTGTGCTTGCCTTAGCCGCGGTTTTACGTCGTCCCTAACCCTGTCGCTCATCGGCGTGCGGGGTTTCGGGCAGAGAAACAGATAAGGGATTGGCCACACGCCAGGCACGAGCCTGCGCTTGACTGACCTGGTCACCCTTGAAATTCATCACGCGTTTACCGCGTTGTGCACCACGGTGATAAAGGGAACGAAAACAGTGCTCAGGGAACAGCACGGCCCCTACCAGGCGGCGCATCACCCGGACATCGCCAAACGGCGCGATCCAGTCACGGAGCCACAGGCGATCGCCGCTGGCCCAGTCATCTTCCTTCACCAGAATGGCCGGTTGCGTGAGATAGCGCGCTTCCGCCTCCGCGCTCAGCAACATCCAGCTGAGGAAAAACAGCGGCTGTGTACCCCGGCTGACCAGCATATAGTGCTGGTGTTTGATAATCGGCAACAATACCGTGGGCAACGCATGCAATGGCAGATCCCGGTGCTGTGACGAGTGCATCCACAGCCACACGGCGGCCCCGAGCACCTCGGCTTCACTGAGATCCCCACCTAACATCAACGGCGCATGGACGTCATAAGCACCTGTCTGCATAGTCCTGCCCTCAGAAATCCCAGTTCAGGGTAAAGCCCAGCGTCAACGGGCTGGTCTTGAAGCCATCCGGTCTGGAGAGCGGTACACCGGCAAACAGATCATAACGCGTCTTTAAGGCGCTGCCGCGCATACCGAGCACGCTACCGGCCAGGTTGGTTCCCGCCAGGTTTTCGGTGCCACGGCCGCTGACGTGACCGTAATCTGCCCCCAGATACAGTTCCTGGTTCGGCACTGGCGTGCTCCAGGCCAGCTCATTGCGCACCGACCAGCCCGCACTGGCATTGAGAGTACGTTCTCCGTCAAAACCGCGCACCGTAAAGCGGCTGCCGATGGCAAACTGGTCCTGCGGCGTCAGCGGGGTGCTGCTCATCTGGCGCTGATACTGAACGTTGTAACGGAAGGTCTGTTTGCCCAGCGCAAACGGCACATTAAGTTGGCTGGAAAGCTGTATAATCTTGCTAAGTGCAGTGGCATCGCCATACGACTCTTCCGGCGCAGGCAATGCCCCGAACCAGCGGGTGCCACGCTGATAGCTGATACCGGCGTCCAGTGTCGCCTGCTGGATAAAGTGGCGGTGTTGCAGCCCCATACGCCAGCCTGCAGTGCGGCGGCGCTGTACTTCCACTTCGGTGTCATTGATGTAGTTCTTCGACCCGCGCGTCAGGATATCGTAGGTGAAGGTAGTTTTCTGATTGCTGCTACGGTGCAGGACGCGGCTCAGTTGCACCGTCAGGTTCTGGCTGTCGCCGCTGTAACGGTAATCGCTATTCAGCCCGGCCACGGTCTGGTGATAGTTGTAGTCGTTGGCAGTCACCGACAGCATCGCGTAGCGGAACGGCACCGAGTAATGGGCGGTGAGGTTCTTGCTGCCCTTGTCATTACCGGGTTGCAGCGCACGGGTACCGGAGATGTAGAACAGGTCGCTGAGAGACAGCGGGTTATCCAGCGAGAAGGTCAATCCGCCCTGGTAACGCCCGGTACTGCGGGTGCCGGAATCGTCCAGCGACGCACCCAGCCGCCATATTTTGGCCTGCTGCCAGTTGAGCTGAATATCACTTTCGCCGGGTTTTTCACCGGGGACAATTTCCATCCTGGCCTGTACGGTCGGCAGGCGCTGCAGGTTCTCCAGGCCTTGCTCAATGCCGCGCAAATCCAACAATTGACCGGATCGCGGCGGGAACGCATTGAACAGCGTGATATAGCTCCCGCTGTCCGGCGTCAGTTTCACCTGACGGATGAAACCAGGCAGGATGTTCAGCTTCAATGCCCCTCGTTTTAAGTCTTGCTGCGGGGCCAGCACGCGGGTGGTGATATAGCCGTGGTCCACCAGGCGATTCTGCATCGTGCTCATCAGGAGATTGATGCCCTTGCCGCCCAGACACTGGCCCTGCGTCTGATTGGCGATGCGTTGTAACGGTAACCAGCGTGGCAAGGCTTCCTGACCACTCAGTTCCACGCGATCGATATTGAAGCAGGTTTTTTCTGTGGGGAAAACAAGATGAGAGGGAGAGGACGCTTTCTCAGAAAGACGGATATCCGGTGCTTTTGGTGTAAGAGCCTCGTCTCGGGCTTTTTGCTGCTGCTCCTGCAGCTGAAACTGCCGTGTGGCATCCTGTTGAAGCAGGTTTTGCAGGATAAACGGTTCATCGCCAGTGGGTGCCGCAGAGACGGGGACAACACCGGACAACATCGCTGAAATACAGACAACACAAAAAGAATGCTTACGTATCCGTGAGCGACGCTGAACATCCATGTCGATATAACCCTTACACAATCGCATTATCTTTTAAAATGGAAACAAAGGACTGAATATAACCGATATGGCTGCATTGATTCATTCCATAAAAACCTTTGTTATTCAGTAAAATAACGCAAAGCAATCGTCTTGCAAGGAGGGTTTTATGCTGCCATTCATGGCGGTAACTGCCACATTCCCTCCGTAAAAAGTATATCTGACCAGTCAAATGCGACCATACCCCCCTGAAATGAAGGACAGACATCTTTTCTGGATGCAGGGGCTGAACACCGCGGTCAGGCGTAAGATGGTGCTGTCGTCCTCTGTTTCGCGTACCACCACGATATCCGGTGTGATGGTGTAGTCGCTGCCGAGAGCTGCCGCCAGTTCTGGAGCGGCCTTGGAGGACCGGTGAACTAAGCAGCCTGTCGGCTGCAAATTGCCCCCCCCGCCATCGGTCAACCGCTAGCTGCTCAACGACCTCTGCCGCCTCGCCGTCGATAATCTCCTGTACGCCGCCGGCAAAAGGGCACTGGATATCGGTATTTTCTGCGCGATTCACACTTATGGGCGTCGTCTGAACAGGGACTGGCGCAGCGCGTCATCCTCACACGCAACCTGCTGGGCATGCTGCGCAATCGGGAATTGGCGCAGGGTGCCAAGGACATTGCCGCCGAAACAGGTCTGGAGCATCTTCCGGTGGCCGATAGGCAGCGCGTGGCCGGCATCTACCGGCACTCCGTCATGCTCGCCAGCGGGCGCTACGCGATGCTGGACGATGGCATGGGATTCAGCCTGGTTCCGTGGCGGCCAGTGATCGAACAGCGGCTGGGACAGCAACTTGCCGCAACAGTGCGCGGCGGCGGCGTGTCGTGGGAGATTGGACGGCAGCAGGGGCCGGCCGTTGGTGGCTAGTTTCCAGATGACGCGGCAAGCCGTCTCATGTCCCCAGCTCATCAAATTTATATTTGACTGATCGTTCCATTATTGGCTATAACCTCAGCGAGGTCACGCACCTGCACACGCAGACCAAGTATTCAGAGTTACGTCATGAGTGGAAGACCCCGGGAATTCGACGATGAAGCCGTCATTGAGGCGGCTATGGACGTGTTCTGGTCGAACGGCTATCAGGCCACTTCGTCGCAAGAGCTGGTCGAGCGTACCGGCCTGGGACGCGGCAGCCTCTACAACGCCTTCGGCAGCAAACAGGGGCTGTACCACGAGGCACTCAAGCGCTATCAGGAACAGGGCATTCTTGCGCAGTCGCAGATTCTAAATGACCCCGGCGCAGTCAAGGAGCGCCTGCGCAGCCTCATGCTGTGGGGCATTGAGGGCGACCTTGATCCGGTCAAGCAGCGCGGTTGCATGGCGCTGTTCGCCGCTCTGGAGCGTTCCAGCAAAGACCCGGTGGTCGTGCAGATCAGCCGGGGTTATGTGAATCGGCTGGAGCAGGAGCTGTGCTATTTGTTTGCCGTGGGTCAGCGCAACGGAGAGGTGTCTTCCTAGAGGTCGCCATGGTCGCTGGCGCGCGCCTTTCTGAGCAGTTACTACGGCTTGCGCGTTCTGGGCCGGTCGATGCAGGAGCGCGCGTTCCTCGAAGATGTGATGGAAGGTACGCTCGCCCTGCTGTGAGGCTCACCACTACCCTGCCGTGACAGCCTTTTTATTTCCCCAATTATGTAATGAATGTTAAAAATATGCCCCCGAAATAGCCCGTCCCCTTCGTTGTTTGTCTGCTGGGCCTGACGATTTTCGCCTTGACCACAGCCGAGTTCATGGTGGCCGGCATGATGCCGTCGCTGGCGGTGGCGCTGAGCGTCTCCGTCGGGGAAATCGGCTACCTGATTTCCTGGTATGCACTGGGCATGGACATCGGTGGCCCAGTGCTGACGGCTCTGTTGTTCGCATTGCGCATTCCCGACAAGCGAGCGTTGCTCTGGTTGCTGGTTCTCTACGTGGCTGGTTCCGGGCAGCATTGGCAGCGTGGTCATGGGCATCGCCAGCCCGCCTTACCTCGGCGTATCGCTGAGTATTTTCGCCGGGCTGGTCGCTCCAGAAGCGCGCGGTCGCGCGGCGTCTTTCGTGCTGGCGGGCCTGATGCTCGCACCAGTGTTCAGCGTGCTGGCGACGGCCCTGATCGAGCTGCAGCATGGCTGGCGTACCAGCTTCTGGGCCGTGGCGTTGCTGTCCATGCTCTGCACGGCGGTGGTGGCCTCCGTGTGTCAGTCTCGAAGGGGCAAGCGCAGGTGAGCTTGAGCGCCGAGTTGCTGTCGCAGCGCAATAGCGGATTGTGGGCCGCCTATGCCACCAGTGCACTCATCATCGGCGCGACGTTCACCGCCTTCAGCTATTTATCGCCAATCTTCACCGAGGTCACGGGCTTTTCGGCCCAAATCATTCCCTGGCTGCTGGTCGTCTATGGCCTGGCCAACGTCATCGGCCGCGTGGCCGACCGTCACACTATGGCGGTGCTAACGGTCGGCCTGGGCATCCTGGCTATGGGGTTGGGCGCGTTCGCCCTGTTTGCGCACAGCGCCACGATCAGCGTGACGGCATTCCTGGTGATCGGCCTGACCGGGGTATCGCTGAATCCGGCAATGGTTGTTCGCGTCATGCGTGCTGCTTCGCTTGGGCCGCTGGTGAACACCATGCACGCATTGCTGATTACTGTTGGACTCGCGTTCGGTTCCTGGGTCGGCGGGGTAGCGATCAATGATGGTTATGGGCTGCGATCCCCCTTGTGGATAGGCGTTGCATTGGCTACGCTAGGCCTGCTGAGCCTGTCGCCTTATTTGAGATTCCGGCATTTCAGCGTCAAGCGGACGACGGATGTGTGTTTGGGAGTATAAAGGAGTTGCTATGAAGACAGATTCTTTTTCGGGAAAGAACGCGCTGGTCATTGGCGCGGGTTCGGGTATCGGGCGTCAGATCGCCATCGCCTTGGCTAGGCAAGGCGCTCGCATTGTTCTCGCAGGCCGGAGAATCGCGGAGCTTGAACAGACGGGCCGGGAGATCGATCCGGATGGGCGTAATTGGCTGGCCGTCCCGAGTGATGCAACGGATGAAGAAAGTGTGCGGTCTCTGATGGTTCAGGTGCTGGCAGGGCCGCGGCAGCTTGACATCGCCGTCAATGTGGCCGGCGTGTTCCGGATGGGTGCTGTGGACGAAACCGAAGTCGATGCCTTCAGAACGCTTCTCGATACCAATGTGATCGGCACCTGGCTCTGCATGAAACATGAAATTCTTGCCATGAAACGGCAAGGCGGCGGTGGCTCCATCGTGAATATTGCATCGAATGTCGGCCCCCACCTGATCCGACCCGGAACGGGTGCATACGCGGCATCTAAGGCTGCCGTATCCATTCTGACCCGTACGGCCGCACTGGAGGCGATCAGCAGCGGTATCCGCATCAACAGCGTCAGCCCTGGTCCTGTCGATACGCCGATGTCCTTCCGACCTGGTGAAGACCGGACTGCGCGTGACGCCCGCATGGCGCAAGTGAACCCTTCTAAGCGGGTCGCAAAGTTGGAGGAAATTGCTTCCGCCGTGCTTTGGTTGTGCTCTGAGGGCGCGGCGTACACGGTAGGACACGATTTGGTCGTTGATGGTGGTGCATCGGTGTGAAGTAACCGTAGATGGAACTCAGCGATGGAACTTCGCCATCTTCGTTGCTTTCTTGCCGTAGCCGAAGAGCTGCACTTCGCCCGCGCAGCCGAGAAACTGCATATCGAGCAGTCTCCGCTGTCACGAGCCATCAAGGAATTGGAGGAAGAGCTGGGCGTGGTGCTGTTCGCCCGTACCACGCGAAGCACGCGGCTGACCCGCGAGGGCAAACTGTTTCTGGATCATGTGCCACATGTTTTCGGTAAGCGTCACTAAATCCCCACAGTGATCTGCTACGGGGTTTAAGGCAGGGTGATTTTCCAGGGCAGCAGCGCGTCCACAATCAGCACCAGATCATTGATGTTTTTGCGGAAGTCGATATGCTCCGGATAAAGCCAGATAGTGGGTGGTTCGACAAACATCTTCATGGTGCCATCTCCCGCAGCAGGGTGGCCAGCCAGCGTGGCGGGATATCGGCGGGCAGGGAGAGGGTAGCGTTGTGTAAGGTGAGAGTGAGCCGCAGGTTTGCGGGCGGAGCTTAGATAACACTCCCCGTAGGCAGGATTGCACTGGCTGGCCCGGGCCTGTTTTCTTCTGTCCCGGGAGGGAGTGCGGAAACTGAAGGGTGTGATGGAGGCGTCGCTGGCAGAGAGTCGCAGCCAAGCATTTGAAAATGCGGAGCGCGTGATGCCATGCAGGCGGCAGAACTGTGTTTTAGTGAGGCCAGAGCGGAATTGTTCGTCAAAAAGGGAGTGCCATTCTGCGGGGATGCGGGTGTTTCTCATGAGTCTGATCCTTGTTGGTTATCGGGAACAAAATCATGGCAACATCGCGAACACAAAAACAGGTGGGGATTTAGTGACGCTTACGCTCAATCAGTGGGATGCGCTGTGCTACTACTGCGATGATGGTCTTGCGGAAGCTGGTAGAGTAGAGATGTGGCGCGGTGGTTTTAGTTCAGGCATATCTGTTAATCCACCTCTTTCGATTGGTGGTGCCTTACTGTCCTGAGCGTGACTCCGTTTCCACATCCCTCTCATCGAACCGGACTTGCGGATTTCCCGCATCCGGCTCTCTTGCAGCACATCAGACCTTCGCGTTCGGGCGGTTACGGGGAAGGTCCAGCAGGCGTATCAGTCCTAACTGCTCGTACAGGTACTGGTCGGGGTACTGGCGATATCCCGTTCCCCGCTGGCCCTTCCTTCGCTGTAACCAGATCCTGACTCGTCTCGCCGTGTAGTTGTCAATGTCACGATATATCTGTAACACCGGACCCTGACTGAAGTAACTGGACCAACCCCTGAGGAGCGGATTCAATCTTTCCGCTCTCTCAGCGGCAGGTTTGCAATTCCAGCGTGATGTTGTCTGGGCGTGTATTTCCTGTTTGAGCCGTTTGATCGCTTTCCGGGATATTGCTGTGCCCCAGTAGGGGCGCCCACCTTTGCCATAAAATCGGCCAATGGTATATCCGAGAAAATCAAAATTCCCTTCAGGTAGAGCGACCAGCCGGGTTTTACTTTCGTTAACGGTCAGCCCCAGCCGTTCCATCAGGCGCTTCATCCTTGTCATGGCCTGTTCTCCGGTTCCCCTTTTGCATAATATCACCAGATCGTCGGCATAATTGACGATCTCGCTGTTCTTCTCCCAGAAAGGAGTCCCGCTATTCCATGCCAGAATAAATCGCCTGAAATAGAGGTTTCCCAGCAACGGGCTTATTGGTGAACCCTGTGCCGTTCCACGATGAGTGTTACGGCCAGCTGTGGTCCGGATTTCGACACCCTGCCTGGTCCGTTCCACTACCGGGGCTCTGAGCCACTGGCGGATTATCCCCAGTACGCTACCATCACTTATCCTCCGGGCGATGCATTTCATCAGTTGCCCATGAGGGATCGTACTGAAGTAGTCAGATAAATCCGCATCAACGACTTCTCTGGCGAAGCGTTCAGAGATGCTAAAGTAGACTCTGCGTATGGCCATTTTGGCGTCGATGTGACTTCTGAAACCGTACTGCCGTGGGGACAGATCGGTGTCGAAAACGGGGTTAATAACGAGTAACACCGCCGTCTGAACCACTCTGTCTTTTATTGTCGGGATACTCAACGGGCGTTGTCCGCCGTTGGCTTTGGGGATCCATACACGCAACAGGGGCGAGCAACGATACTGCTTTGTGCTCAGCTCCTGCTTTAATCTTCGCAACCATTGCCCTAATCCCTGCTGTTCTATGCCAGCAAAAGACTCTCCATCCACGCCGGGGGCTCCCCGGTTGAGACGGCATCGCCTGTAAGCTTCCACGAGAACATCCGGTCGGCAAACCTTATCCCACAGACTGTGGAATTTAGCCGTTGCGTTACCCTTTGCTTTTGCCTGTAGTGTCTTCTGCAGGTTCTGAACCGATTCGAGCGGAGTTGTTAGGCTGATGCCAATCCCCGGGCTCTTCCTGCTTGGTACACTGGTACTGCAACAGGTGGCCTTCGCTCCTCTGGCATTACTCAGTCTCTTCACTACTACACCCCCATCCGCCATCCATAACAACCGACTCAGCCCCTCACGGGGCGTCGTTGCCCGTCTGCCGGACGGGCATCGTTATGGACTTCCCTTGTTGCACGATCGATCAATCGTTATGCGTGCTGTCACCATTACCCCGGTGGGTATGACCGGTGCATTTCTCACTCTCTTCCCGGTCATCGTCGGCCTTCCCCGTTATTATGGCGTGTCAGCACCCACGACGGCATTTCGAGGCCTGCTCAGTGTTCACTCACGTTACGGACCGCATAACCTGTTGACTTCCTTAAGAAGCCGTTTCAGGGAGAGCTTCAGCCCATTCGTTACCTCCTGGACCGCCCCCTGTACTTCCGGCCGGAGCGAGAGTTAGCCGGGTCGGACTTTCACCGACGGAAAGATCGTGCCTTGCAAGGCACACACAATAATATCGCTGAAAATGCCCTGCGGACGGTCAGTCTGGGTCGTAAAAACTCTTATGACCTTTGTCAAGAATTTCGGCCGTACTTGTCCTGCACAGCCTGATTTTTCTGTGCTTTAAAACAGTCGCAGGCGTCAGAGAACCTGAAGTGACCGAGCTGTATCCTGAATTGAACAGACTCTTATTCGGAGATTAGTTGCCCCACGAAGGTTTTCGTAGTGAGCTTGCCTCTTTCTACCTGCTGGTATCGGATTGTTGCCTTCCGACCTACGTTCTTGACGAGGATCACTCATTCCGTGCCCGGCACTTCAGGGTTTAACGCTGTACTGTTACCCTGATTGTCGAGCCGTCAGGGCAATATCCCACATGAATCCTGTCAGTTCCCTGGCGACCGCTGTAACAGCAATTTGTGACCGTTTACCTCTCTGTAAGAGCGCTTTGTAGCGGGCACATAACCGCTGTTGAGCTTTCCAGGCAATGTCTTTTGATTCCTGTGTGGTTTCAGTTGGTCGGTAGGTAATGAGCCAGCTTCCAACTTTTGCCGGAGAACGATATGCCCACGCAGCTTCGTACAATAGCCTTCGTAGTTCACTGTTACCGGTTTTTGTTATGCCCCGGGAACGAGTTTTGTTACCACTGGAATATTCCCCCGGAATTAACCCTATATAGGCCATGATTTGTTTTGGATTAGGGAAACGAGAGAAATCGCCAAGTTCTGACACAAGTGAGATTGCAATCGTTTTACCCACGCCTTTTAGCGCCTGAAGCTGGCAGACTAGATTGTATAACGACCATTCGGGTAACAGCCGATCAATCTCTTGATCCAGTTGTATTATTCGGCTTTCTATTTGTTCGAGGCTCTGACAATAGTGCTGAAATGCAATCTGTTGCGATGGTAGAGGAAAAGTCTGGTTGGCCAGCCAGATCCGATGTTTGTAACTCCACGGCTTCTTGTCATATCTCCGGTCATTACGCAGCAATATGCTCTGTATTCGCTGCCTGGCAATGCGGCTATCTTGCTTTGAAGCAGCCCTGGCCCGAACCAGATCACGCATTGCTTCGTGCGTCAGGTCAGGGATCCAGACTGGGGTTAATTCACCGGCACGTAATAATCTTGCCAGACCAACTACGTCACGGTGATCGTTTTTGATGCGGTCTGTGGGTGATTTTGGGATCCGTGATGGCGCTACAACAATACACTCAACGTCCATAGCTGTTAGCTGGTGATAAATATTGTATCCACAGGGACCCGCTTCATAACAAGCCATAATGTATGAGTATTGCTTTTTTATCTTTAAAAATAAGTGATTAATGCTTTGCTGTTGATTTGGGATGTTACCATAAAAGCGGATTTCTCCACCGCGCTCAGGACTGGCTATCGCGATAGCCAGTGATTCTTTATGCACATCCAGACCAACATAAATCGAAGGGGAATTTTGTAACATGATGACCTCCAATAATGCACCGATGCTAAAGTGATTATATAAAGGTCATACCATCTTCCTGTTCTTCGGTTCTGATCATGGTGGTGAGCGGGGGGCTCTGCTGTACAGCCTGATCGGGACGTGCAAACTGAACAGCGTGGAGCCAGAAGGCTATCTTCGCTATGTGCTTGACGTCATAGCCGACTGGCCAGTCAATCGGGTCAGCGAACTGCTACCCTGGCGCATAGCACTGCAAGCTCAATAATACATCCCTGTCAATACGGCCCTCGCTGTACGCTTACGCGCATTCGCGCGGGGTGCTGGTTTGCACCAGCGTATGCCCTCCATCTTCTGTCTATTGGTTTTCTGGTTCAGGTTGTTGCGCTCAATGCGTTGGGTGAAGATTGTGCAGGTCAGATGCTTATCCTTCGGAACTTCTCTGGCTTAGCTGCCCCAGTCGTCGCTGGTGATAATGTCCGGAATCACGCTCGTTTAGCGGCGTCGAAAATCTATTTAGAATAGCAGGAGAAGAGCTTCGGTATTTCGTGCAGGAACCAAGATTTAGCTTCTCCCATGCTGTCGCGACGCCACGCCATAATGATATCCACCTCATGGCTATATTCCGGGCTGACAACGCGCAGCCGCCCTTCAGCAATATCTTTTTCCACAAACGGATACGGCATTGTCGCCACGCCAAGCCCTGCCAACAGCGCCTGCCGTTTGTCTTCCAGCGAGGTAACTGTCAGACGAGGCTGTTTATCCAGCAACTGTACCGTCAATACAGGACGTTCACGTGCGGTATCTGCGACTGCAACACCGCGATACTTCACGCGCGTGACTTCAGACAGCGGTTCCGGCTCGTTGTGAATAGGGTGACTGGATGCAGCAACATAGATGTTATTCACGCTGTAAAGCTTGCGCGAGTTGATTTCCGAACTGGAACGCAAATGCCTGCCCGACGCAATGACGATGTCTGCTCTGCCTGTATCCAGACTCTCCCAGACTCCTGCCAGAACCTCGGTAATGATCGACAGCTGAGTGTTCGCTTTATCTGCCAGACGGTTGACTAGCGGGAACAATACTTTTACAGGCACCAGTGCTTCGGTAACTAATGTCAGATGGTTTTCCCAGCCTCGCGCCAGCACTTCGGCGTCCGCTGTAAGCTTGTCCGCAGCTTCCAGAAGCACGCGCCCTCGCTCCAGCAGCATTCGCCCCACATTAGTGAATTTTGTTCGGCGACCTGAGCGATCAAACAACAACACGTCCAGCTCTTCCTCCAGCTTCTGCATGGTGTAACTTAGCGCAGACGGAACGCGCCGCAACTCATTTGCCGCCGCTGCAAAACTGCCACGCCGGTCAATCGCGTCCATCACTCGAAGCGCCTCAAGCGTCAATGCTCTCTCTTTTGCCATCTCGTACTCAGTTGATCTTGACCCGCCATCTCCGGACAGCTTTGTCTCTTAATTTAACGATGCCCACCCTCTCCGGTATTCCCTTGGGGAGTGATATCCCAGCGCGCTGTACGGTTGTAATGCGTTAACGATGCTGCAAGGTTTCGCAGGGCTGTTCTCACATCCGGTTTTGGCATGAATATAGTCTTCCTTCATCGTCTTCACGAACCGCTCTGCCATGCCATTACTCTGTGGGCTGCTCACTACTGTTGTGCAGGGTTCCAGATTCAGCTCTCTGGCGAACCTCCGCGTTTCATGCGCAGTATACGCTGAACCGTTATCTGTCAGCCACTGCACCGGTGTGTCGGGCAACCTGTCGCCGAAGCGTTTTTCCACCGACCTCAGCATTACATCCTGCACGGCGAACTGTCATAGCCTCCCGTGCTTGCAGCCCAGTCTATGGCCTCACGGTCACAGCTGTCCAGCGCGAACGTTACACGTAGTTTTCCGCCGTTGTCACAGCCGAACTCGAAGCCATCTGAACACCAGCGCGTATCCGGCTTAAGTGTCACGACGTTGCCGGTATGACAGCGCTCTGGCTTTTTATAGCCAGATTTTGCCAGTAACAGCTTATTCGCCTGCATGATCCGGTAAATACGTTTGGGGTTAACCCGCCAGTTCTGTTCCTTCAACGCACGCTTAAGGTGCGCAGTCACGCGACGATAGCCGTTTGTTGCCCGCTCGCTGCATATCTGGCGGATAAGCGGTAACAGTCGGGCGTCATCGTCTTTGCTGTAGCGGGCTGAACGTTGCTGGCGTTTCTCCAGCAACCGGTCATACAGATTCGAACGCGATACACAGAGCACTTCTGCTATTCGGATGAGGGGATACTCCACACGTAGGGATCGACGAATGGGCCTGGTATCGGGGTCATCGTTACGGCACGCTGATAGTCAATCTGGATACTCACCGCCCCCTGGTTCTGCTTCCCGGACGCGACCGGCGTGCACTGGCATCCTGGTTCAGAAAATATCCGGAGATACAGGTAGTATCACGGGATCGCGGTGGGATCTATGCTATGGCTGCCAGGGAAGGCGCACCTCAGGCAAGGCAAGTGGCCGATCGCTGGCATCTACTGAAAAATATTGGTGATGCGCTCGAACGGATGATGTACAGATATATGCCTTTGATACGTCTTGTTGCCAGCGAACTGTCGCCAAAAAAATCAGCAGAGTCAACGCCAGTAGAGCCACCATCATCACTCCGTCGCCTGGAGCGGCTGAAACAGCAAACCCGAAAAAAACGATATCAACGCAGGTCGGAGGTGATGTCACTGCATAATAAGGGATGCGGGTTCAGGGAAATATCCCGTATCACCGGGTTATCCCGGGTGACTATAAGTCGATGGGTACAATCCGGGACATTCCCCGAAATGTCGACCCGTCCACCAAAACGGGGATTTCTCGAGCCATGGAAGGACTGGCTTGAAGAACAGCGAGAAAGCGGAAACCACAATGCCAGTCAGATATGGCGAGAAATGGCGGCGAAAGGGTTCACAGGCAGTGAAACCATCGTCAGGGACGCCGTTGCCAGATGGCGTAAAGGCTGGCTCCCTCCGGTTACTATCACCTGCCGACTTCCTTCCGCTTCCCGTGTGAGCCGCTGGCTGATGCCCTGGCGAATCATCAGAGGTGAAGAAAATTACGCTTCCCGTTTTATTAGTCTGATGTGTGAAAAAGAGCCACAGCTGAAATTAGCACAGCAACTGGCACTCGAGTTCTACCAGATCCTGAAAACCAAAAACAAACCACAGCTAAGCAAGTGGTTCATCCGTGTCCACTATTCGCGGGTAGGATCAGATAATTTTATCGAATTCAAAAATAAAACAGAAAAAATTGGCCTGAAATTTTTAAAGCATAGATAGAGAGCAATCAGAGCGCGTCTAACGAGCATGGTCTTACATGTTAAACTACTATATATGTAACTTATCATAATGAATGGATTTGGTATAGAATGGCCAAAGAAAAAGGTAGTTTGAAGTAGCATCCCGGATATTTCACGCTGTGCCACGCCCCGGGTCTTCTTCGCAAAATGGACTTTCCAGTGGCGACCATACTGAGCCTGCAGGTAACGCCGCCACTGTTCCCTGTCGCGGATATGCCCCAGCCCCGGCAGGCTGCCGGGATTAATCAGGTCGTAACTTTTGCGCAGCAGGCGAATGACGGCACCCCGCCAGATTTCTTCCACCACCTTCTTTTTGAAAAACAGCGCCCGCCAGACGCCATGTTTAACATCGAGCCCGCCGCGGGTGACGGAGGCATGAATGTGCGGATGCTGGCTGAGCTGGCGGCCACGGGTGTGCAGGGTGCAGAAGATGCCGGCCTCCACGCCCTGCTTACGGGCCCGGTGTAGTATGGCGCGGGTGGCGGCCTGAAAGAGCTGGTTGAGCAGGGGCCAGTTTTTGTTAAAGAAGGGCTACAGCAGATGGGGCATGGTAAAGCCAGTCGCAGTCGGACAGGATGTGGCTCTGCTGCGACACCCACTGCTCCGTGCTTTGAAGCCGCAGGAGCTGCAGGCCCTGGACTTGGAGCTCTGGCAGAAAAAGCGGGAGTGGCCTAGGTCAGGACCATCAGACAAATATGATGTTCAGAGAAAAACAGGGGTTTCACATCATTGCATCTGAAAACACGAATGAGGGATAGATATTGTAACGCGCGGTGCCGGGTGCCTCCCGGTGAGTCCTGGACAGCCGCCGTGACTCGCTATTATACGGACGAACCTGATAATAACTCTGTATTGGCTGTTTAGCCCCTCCGCTCAGGGGGATTCACCGCACAGGATGAATTTAAACCATTAGCCTTAATTGTGAATATTCAAATAAGAACATATTTTTGTATAATATGAGACGAAAATAACTCAGTCCGCGCATTGACTCAGCATTTTTGTTACCCAACGTGCACTGTTGCCTCACCAAAATTGTTACTTTGGCTGTGTGATAAATAATCAGCCAGAGGTCCACCTATGAGCAATGCATTGTTGCCTATGGATACCCGTCGTCAGCTTCTGCGGGCGCTGAAAACACGCTATCAGGCAGCCAGTAAAGCCGAGAAAACCCGGATCCTCGAAGAGTTCATACTGATCAGTGGGTACCATCGTAAATCAGTAATCCCGTTACTGAATGGTGCCGTCACCAGCGGCAACCAACGGCGTCGATCAGCCGCGGCTCGTTCAGTTTATGGCGCAGCTGTTCAGCAGGCTCTGATCGTACTGTGGGAAGCTTGAGATCGGTTGTGCGGTAAACGTCTCAGGGCGTTACTGCCCCAGCTTATTCCGGCGATGGAGAAACACGGGCATCTCAGCCTGAATCCGGCACTCCGCGAGCAGCTTCTGAAAGTCAGTGCATCGTCTATCGATCGCCTGTTGAAAGAAGCACATACCACTGCCGGTAAAAAGCGTAACCGGACGGTTAACCGCGTCAGTAAATGTATCCCGGTCAGAATGTTCACCGAGCATGAGCGGCATTCTCCGGGATTTATGGAAATGGATCTTGTGGCGCACTGTGGTCGGCATCTCTCTGGTACCTTTTTGTGGACGCTGTCGCTGACCGATATCGCCAGTCGATGGACAGAATGTGTGGCATTACCGGCGAGTAACGCTGAGTTGATCATCCGGGCTGTTGATAAGGTTCAAAAAAGTCTGCCTATGAGACGACAATAACTCAGTCCGGTTGGCGCTGATTATTCTGGCCGATTTTGTAATCTGAGCATCATGTTCATGATCCCACAGGAAATGGTGTGACGCTCAATACTCATCAGGTCAGTTATTACATGACGCAGCGTAAAAAAGGTGTAACCCAGCATATCTCGGCCATGAAGGCCGGTATCTCTGTTCGCTCCGGCCGCAGGATCGAAAAAGAACAGTGGTCAAAAACCGGTAATCGTCACTGGCGGACGCGTAAGGATCCGCTTGAGGCTGTCTGGGACAACGAGCTTGTCCCCCTGTTAAAAGATAGACCCGCTCTGATGCCCACGCCCCTGCTGGAAATGCTGCAGGATAAATATCCCGGTCAGTATCCCAGCAGCCTCCGCAGGACTATGCAGCGGCGGGTCCGCGAGTGGAAGCTGCAGTATGGTGCCGAGCAGGAAGTGATGTTCCGGCAACTTCATCAGCCAGGCCTGCGCGGCCTGTCGGACTTTACTGAGCTGAAAGATGTAGTTGTCACCATCAACGGCAGGTTATTGACGCATAAGTTGTACCACTTCCGCCTTGAGTGGAGCCACTGGAGCTGGATGCGGGTTGTGCTGGGTGGTGAGAGCTTCTCTGCCCTGGCTGAAGGCCTGCAGGAAGCCCTCGGAAAACTGGGCGGAGTGCCAGCAGAGCACAAGACTGACAGCCTGCGGGCAGCATGGAAACAACAGGGTGAAGATGGGCGTCGCGAGCTGACTGAGCGCTATGCTGCCCTCACCCAGCGCACAGGCCACGTACGTTTTGCCGCATCCCGTTGGCCCGGTGCTCAGCACATTTTCATGACGGTGAACATAAGCACCGGTCAGCAACTGCACCAGTAACTGCCGGTTCAGCCCCCGTTTCGGCCGGTAGTCAAGCTGTGAAGGCTGCGCATCCAGTCTCAGTTTCGACTGTCTTCGCAGGCGATTGACCTTCGAGACCTCATGCTGCAGCAGTTCGTGCTCCAGCAGAAGCCCCAGGCGCTCCTCGAAGCTCAGCGAGGTGTAGGTCATCGGTTGTGACCATTGCAGTTCCAGTGCGTTGCTCATGTGCCCCAGCCGCAGGGCCCGTATCTGTTCCAGCAGGTTGTTGTGCATTATTGTTTCCTCAGTGGTAGTACCCGGCACCGCGTACGTTGCTGTGCTCTACAGGGGATTCATCCGGCGCTTCGTCTTTCAGCCGGTCCCGGTGGTTCGTCAGCAGATTCAGGATCACCTGCCGCCATGGTCGCTCCAGTAACAGCGCCTGCTGGTAGGCATTCTCCAGCCGGGCATCGCCATATTCCCGGCTGAGATTGAGCAGCCCCAGGCAGGTCCGGTAAGCCTGTTCCGGATGAGCGCGGTGGTGCAGATGCCAGGCCACCACGGCACGGGTGGCACTGCCGATGCTTTCTCCCCAGGACAGCAGCCTGTCCGGGCACCATCGTTGCCGATGGTGCGACTCCGGCATATGTTCTGCCTGCGTGGTGAAGCCGCCCTGTTGCTGCGCTCGTGGATGCTGGGCAACCAGCGTTCCCCGGTGATAGAGGCGAACAAGCCGCGCACCTGCTTCGATATCGATATGGCTCCCAACCAGCGCGTGAGGAACAGAGTACGCATGTTTGCCGTACAGCACGTGATAGTCCGGGCCGACCTTTGCACGGCGGATATCAACGTATTCATACCGGTATGGCGGCAGCGCCTTCAGTGCGGGCTTATCCAGTTTTTCGTACAGGCTTTTCCGGCAACGGAACGGTCGCTCATTCAGATCCTGCAGCAGCTCACTGATGGCCAGATTCAGTGCGGCCAGCGTGTGGAACACTTCATGCCGCAACCGCATCAGGATCCAGCGCTCCACAACCAGAACGGCATTTTCAACCTTGGGTTTATCTTTGGGTTTGCGTGGCCGCGCCGGGATCACAGCAGTGTTATAATGGCGGGCCAGCTTACGGTAGTTCTCGTTCAGTACCGGATCATAGCGGTCTGCGCGGCTGACCGCCGCTTTCAGGTTATCCGGCACAAGAAGCTGGGGCACGCCGCCGAAGAACTCGAACGCCCTGACGTGGGCCATCAGCCAGCTTTCCTGACGCTGGTTTTCGCAGGCTTACGGTGGATTACCCCCAAATGAATCGGAAAACCGATACTGGAAAAACTCTAAAGCGGTGGCTAGTTTTAGTTGACCACTACATTTTTACATCGGTACTAACAAATATGGCACACACTGATCGCTTACATTCAACTTTATAACGATAAAAAAACATACAGTTGCGAAGATTTGTGTGTTGATGGGGATATCGAGGCCAACGCTGTACAAATACATAGCGCCGGCTAGATTGGTCAATAAATGTACTTAGCGTACGTTTTCGTACGGTTGGGCTTCAGATCCCTTATAGTGGTATATCAGTTCAATAACGATAACCGATACCAATCATCCAACTGCCAACATCAACGCTGTCAATACGACTATTTTCGTAACCGATATCTAGAGCTAATTCACTTACAGAATTAACCTGAATACCCACTCCGTAATTCAAGCCGTAGCGAAGTGAACCTGTTTGGGTGAGCTCACGTGAACCAGCGCCCACACCAAGCAAACCATAAATACTAAGCCAATCATTAAGACAGAATGACGAACCAGCAGATACCGAACCATACTTTTCTTTGCTATAAATACTGTTATTCGTACCTGTATGTTCAAGATACATAAAAGAGCCTATAACCCCCCATGCACTATTGGCATTATCATGGCGAAACTTGACGTTGAATCCCTCCGCACCATTTACAACCCCCTGAAAATCCCCCCGTGCATACCCAACAGAAACAGTGCTATTGCTCGCAAATACGTTCCCAGTCACTATTGAGAATAAACACATCCCAGCAATAGAAAATTTATGAATTTTATTCATGCACCCCATAAAACACTCCAGCAATCAGAAAGGTGAAAACGACAATGGTGTAGGTTGCGTAGTTTAGTTCCACATTCTAGTGAATGCCAAAGGAGCCAAAAAATTTAGGTAATATAATTACCTTGACGCCAGATTATATCTAACCAGTATTACTGGTGATTTTCGTGCTCAACAAGAGTATGCCTCTGAGAGATAGTAATAGGTTCAGCCACATTTAAATGCAGTTCTCCTTTTTTAACGTGCTGTAAGAGCGCTTCTCAAAGCGAAGCCCTAGATTAGCAAAGAGTCGAACTGCGCTCTTATTCTGATAACCTAGGCAGAAAGCCAAACACGGCTGCATATATCGAATCCATATGTATAGTGACCTTATCCGGTCAACACATAGAGTACAACAAATAAAAACCGCCAATTTAGGTATTATTTTGTATAAAAAAAGATATTATCTTTAATGAGAATTAATAAGCCAGTTTTTTATCAGCATAGCAGCCCTGATGATGCAGGGGAGCAAATCATGATCGACTGGGATGATCTTACCCAGTAATATCGGACACGGTATTAAGTGAGTAAACTCTTAACTCAGAGGTGACTCATGACTAAATCATCAGCAACGGAAAACAAGCCCCGCAAACAACACACGCCTGCCTTTCGGGACGAAGCGCTTAAGCTCGCTCAACGTATTGGCGTAGCAGCAGCCGCGCGCGAACTAGGTCTCTACGAGTCGCAACTTTATACCTGGCGAAGCAAACAACAACAGCAACTGACATCATCCGAGCGTGAAAGCGAACTGGCTGCCGAAAATGCCCGGCTCAAACGTCAGTTGGCAGAACGGGAGGAAGAGTTGGCTATTATCCAAAAGGCCGCGACATACTTTGCGAAGCGCCTGAAATGAAGTATGTCTTTATCGGAAAACATCAGCCTGATTTCAGCATCAAAGCCATGTGCCGAGTTCTCCGTGTCGCCGGCAGTGGCTGGTATGCCTGGCGTCTGCGTCGTCACCAGATAACTCCGCGTCAGCAGTTCCGTCTTGTCTGCGATTACGCATTGACTCAGCATTTTTGTTACCCAACGCTCACTGTTTCCTCACCAAAATTGTTACTTTGGCTGTGTGATAAATAATCAGCCAGAGGTCCACCTATGAGCAATGCATTGTTGCCTATGGATACCCGTCGTCAGCTTCTGCGGGCGCTGAAAACACGCTATCAGGCAGCCAGTAAAGCCGAGAAAACCCGGATCCTCGAAGAGTTCATACTGATCAGTGGGTACCATCGTAAATCAGTAATCCGGTTACTGAATGGTGCCGTCACCAGCGGCAACCAACGGCGTCGATCAGCCACGGCTCGTTCAGTTTATGGCGCAGCTGTTCAGCAGGCTCTGATCGTACTGTGGGAAGCTTGAGATCGGTTGTGCGGTAAGCGTCTCAGGGCGTTACTGCCCCAGCTTATTCCGGCGATGGAGAAACACGGGCATCTCAGCCTGAATCCGGCACTCCGCGAGCAACTTCTGAAAATCAGTGCAAGATCCCTTCGCTGACGTCTGGAACGAAATAGAATGCTGGCTTAAAGATGAACCGCAACTGGGCAGTACCGAATTACTTCTCAAACTTGAAGGCGTACATCCTGGTCAATTTACTGAAGGTCATCGCAGAACACTGCAACGCAGGTTGCAGGAATGGCGGGTCAGGGTGGTCAGAGTACTGGTCTACGGAACTCGTGCCGATGGTAACAGCAACACCCTGATGCAACTCGGCGGCGAGGATTTCCTGCATGAGCTCACCGAATTTATGCTCAACCTCATCATGGAAGCTGACGTCACTCAGCGCATCAACGCAGAGCCTCACGAGCGCAGCGATGAACGCGAGACATACCGCAACGGCTACCGTGACCGGCAGTACAACACCCGGCTCGGCACGCTGGACCTGCGTATCCCGAAGCTGCGTGAAGGCACCTACTTCCCGCCCTTTCTCGAGGCCCGCAGGCTGTCGGAGAAGGCGCTCAACGCGGTTATCCAGGAGGCATGGATAAACGGCGTCTCGACCCGCAAGGTTGACGCGCTGGTCCAGTCGATGGGGATGACCGGCATCTCCCGCAGCCAGGTGTCCTCCATCTGCCGCGGTATCGATGAGCGCGTGTAGGCGTTCCTGCAGCGGCCGCTGGAAGGGGAATGGCCCTACCTGTGGCTGGATGCGACCTACGTGAAGGTGCACAAGAACGGACGGGTGCTCAGCGTGGCGGTAATAATCGCCTGCGCGGTCAGCCCGGACGGTCGCCGGGAGATTATCGGGATGGGTATCGGTGAGTCTGAAGCCAAAGCGTTCTGGCAGGCCTTCCTGCTGAGCCTGAAGGAGCGCGGTCTGGAGGGCGTGAAGCTGGTTATCTCCGACTCGCACAGCGGCCTTAAAGCAGCGATACAGCAGGTGTTCTCCGCCAGCTGGCAACGCTGCCGGGTCCACTTCATGCGCAATATGCTGAGCCGCGTCAGCCGGGCGAACCAGTCGGTGGTCCGTGCCGCATTGCAGCAGGTGTTCGTGCAGACCGACGAGAAAAGCGCCCATGCCACCTGGCGTGAAGTTGCCGGCCAGCTGGAGAAGAGCAACCCGGCGGTCACGGCGATGATGGATGAAGCGGAGGCGGACGTGCTGGCGTACTTCGGCTTCCCGAAAGCGCACCGGGTGAAAATCCACTCGACCAACACGCTGGAGCGCCTGAACAAAGAGGTGAAGCGTCGTGCCGACGTGGTGGGTATCTTCCCCAACGAAGAGAGCATCATGCGGCTACTGGGTGCGGTACTGACGGAGCAGAACGAAGAATGGCTGCTGCAGAACCGCTACCTGCCGCAACACAGCATGGCGGAGACAGACCAGCCCGCTGAAACCGAAGTAATCGACGCGCTGCCACTCAGTGCATAACAGGCCCGTTACCGGACCGGAAGGCTGTAACTGAATTTACACCACCTTGACGGACTCGACCCAGAGTCCCAGAGTTCAGTATCAAAGCCATGTGCCGGGTGCTGCGCGTGGCCAGGAGTGGCTGGTATTCATGGTGTCTGCGCCGTCATCAGACTAACCGGCGACGGCAGTCCGTCTGGTCTGTGATGCCGCTGTCCGGCAGGCGTTCAGTGATGCAAAACAGCGGTATGGTGCACCGCGTCTGGCTGATAAATTGCCCCGGTACAACATCAGAACCATCGCCGCCAGCCTGCGTCGTCAGGGGCTTCGTGCAAAAGCAGCGCGTAAGTTCAGGCCGGTCAGCTACCGTAAGCATGGTCTGCCGGTATCAGAGAACCTGCTGAAGCAGGATTTTTACGCCAGCAGGCCGAACCAGAAATGGGCTGGTGACATCACGTACGTACGGATGAGGGCTGGCTGTATCTGGCGGTCTGTGGTCCAGGGCTGTCATTGGCTGGTCGATGTCGCCAAGAATGACGGCACAACTCGCGTGTGATGCGCTACAGATGGCACTGTGGCGACGTAAGCGACCGGAAAATGTCATCGTCCATACGGATCGTGGCGGGCAATATTGTTCAGCGGATTATCAGGCATTGCTGAAACGGCATAATCTACGCGGGAGCATGAGCGCCAAAGGGTGTTGTTACGACAATGCCTGCGCGGAAAGCTTCTTCCATTCGCTGAAGGTGGAATGTATCCATGGAGAGCGCTTTATCAGCCGGGAATTAATGCGAACGGCGGTGTTCAATTATATCGAGTGTGATTACAATCGGTGGCGTCGTCACAGTGCCTGTGGCGGACTCAGCCCGGAACAATTTGAAAACCAGAACCTCGCTTAGGGCGGTGTCCACATTATCTGGGTAAGATCACATTGCCCCCTGCGCCTGTGGCGCCAGATATTCGAATTCGGACTCATATCCCCTCTCCCGTTACGTTATTCCTGAACCAGTAGCAGACCGGCCCGTCGCAGGTATCATGGACTGACCCCAGGAACCAGCCGTCATCGTCCGGCGGTTCGGGTATCCAGCCCCGCGCATCCGGTGCCTCATCAGTGAATCCGGCTGCAAAGGCCTCAGGTGCCTCATCCCGCATGGTCATCACGAAGCACGCCAGCCCGTGGGTTCTCAGCCAGTAACGAAGTTCTCCCGGAGTTTCACAACCGCTGCGGACAAGCGCAGGATGCGTCGAGTATCCGTGTTCATCGCGTTCTGCATCGACGGGAACAATCATTTTCCGCCCTCCCTGAGTTCAGCACGTTCATCCGCCGCGTCCGTCCCTGAAAAGGACTTATCGCCATCGTGTTGGGGTTCTACGCCGGAAACCTGGATTTTTCCGAAACCAGTAACGGCGAGGGTTGTCACATAAACGACCAGTTGAGTGACAATCATTAAGACAACGATTTTAATGCTGAAGCCTGTCACATAACCCGTCATTCAACGCCATGCAAATCTGAGGAGCTTTAGGTTTGGTGACGAAATTTTCTGGGATTCCGGCGTAGAAAACCATGTGAATAAAGCCCGCATCAAACGGGCTTTATTGGCTTTGCTATTTGTCACCATAGTGATAACGGGCTGCGTAGATGATGATTTCTCCGCTCTTGATTGAATAGACCAGACGGTGACTCTGATCAATCCGGCGGGAATAGAGCGCCGGATCTTTGTGGTGCCGCAGCCGTTCGGGTTTTCCGATACCTGTCAGCGGATCAGCCTCGATGCTGCGCAACAGCTGCCGGATACGCTCAAACTTCTTTTTGTCAGTATCACGCCAGTAGCTAAGGTCATCAGCTCCGTTCCTGGTGAACTTAATATTCCACTTCGACAAATTCGCCGCGCTCCGCCTGTTTCATTGACTCATTGATATGCGCGGCGTTCGCCGGATTGCTGAACAGATAGACCGTTTCGATTAGCGCCTCATACTCTCCTGCATCGATCATAACAATATCAGGTGCGTCACGACGCATGACGCGTACAGGTTCAGCATCATCAGTGACGCGCTTCATGGTGTCAGCAAAATGTTTACGGGCATCAGTAAAATTGATTGCATGCATGTTGTTAGCTCCCATTTTTGGGCTTAGTATATAACACGTACGCAAATAAGTACACATTAGCATTCCATAACGACGAATTCACTATGTAAATTGGCTGGTGTTTTGTTGGCCGCTTAACGGCGGTCACTGTTCCACTGAGCCTCAACCCCCAACACCCCATCATACATCTGGCAGGACTTAACCAAAATGTATCCATATGGCATAAGATGTTATGTAAGAAAGCAGCACAGCGGAGGACACCATGAAACGCCAGAAACTGACTGAATATGAATCCCGCCGCCTGGCAGACGCGATTGCAGCTGAGGTCAGGGCTATGGGATTACACGGCAGGGTAAGGATGCCTCAGGAGACAAGACGCCGCATCCGGGAACAGGTACTGAAAATCATTCTTGCTGAACGGGAAGCGGACAAAAAACGGGAAGCGGCACAGGCGCAGGGTCTCGAACCAGAAGACACCTTCAGCTGGCGGCCACAGCGTCGCCGGTGACGGTGATGGAAACGGAGACCATTGAACATAACGTCCTCTTGCGCGCACAGCTAAAACGGAATGAGAGCGTTTCCGGGGTCAGACGGGCGAAAGTCGTGGCTGTTAAACCGAAAAACCACCGGAAACGCGCCCGGTAAATTTTAACCGTCTGCATGACCATGCAGCAAGATGAATGGCAATCTTTTCCTGCGTAGTCTTACGCTTACGAAGCTCCAGCCCCAACAGTATTCCTATCACCTCAAAATTAGAACCAGTATTAGACATATGTTTAAACCTATCTCTTATTTTAAGATACATCTACTGTCTGGTGTTTCTTGGGGACGCCCCATGAAGTACATTTATCCGCTTTTATCGTCCTGTTATTCGTAAGCGTAAAGCCAGCGCCGTATGTAGCCATTAAGCAAGTACTGGTAACTTAGATGCCCACCTGTTACAGACGGACATCTAAATATGGAAACCCAATCCTGACAAAAAGAACCCTGAAAGAATTATTGGGGTTTGGGGAGTAGTGGAACCAAAAAGACGGTTAAGCGGTTCAATTGAATGGTCAATAACAGGTAAATCAATCTGTTGAGAGCCACTGCGTCTTTTGCTCCGCAAACGGCCAGGATGGGTATAGTTAATTTGGCTATCGTAAAAGAGGTGGCTAAAAATGGCAATATGCGATGTAAATTGGCTGGTTAATTTTTGGCTATTTAAAATGACCGCTTAACGGTGTTTACTGTTCCGTTGCTCCCGAAACCCCAACAACATCTAACACATCATTCACGACTCAATAAAACCAAATTCTTTAAAATAGCATCTAAATACACCCCTCGCAGAATTCCCTAAACATTACCTTACGCATCCGGAAAGAAAATACCAACGCTTTCTTTAGCAACCTTATCAATAAATAGCTTAATAGTTTTTGCGTCAAATTTACCACTAGCTACAGGCTCCTCACTAAGCATATTCATTTTCAAAATTTCACTACACATAGCCCTGACTCTAACCATACTTTCCAGCATAACCTTGTTGTACTCCATCTGGTTAAAACCGCCTTCCTTCATTTCTCTCTGAATACGATAAACTCTGAGCCCTAGCTCAACTAACATGGAAGTTATTGACGAAACTGTTGCATCAGTCTCCGTTGCTCCTTCCTGCCTGCGCTCAGTAATAATCGCATCTATTTCTTCCCTGACCTGATTACTGACAAATGTTTGTATCCGTGGCATTCTTTGCTTTTCCTTACAGATTTAGAATCTTATTAAAATATAAATTCGGAAAATTATCCATAGTATGTTCAGAGTATATCATTTATTTTTGCAGAGTATAGTAACGAGTACACCCCCTCGAAAAACCAGAGTATACCCTAGAGTACACTCTATCTATCTAATTGATTTTAAATGCATAGTATAACAAGAGTATATCAAGCACTCTAATTATACTCTGCATAGAGTATATATATACTCTATGCATCAATGATGCAAATGACTTTGCAGTCTTTAAAAAACCATAACAGCATGATTTCAAAGAAAAATCAGGCAAGATGCAATCTTGCGACGGGTGTGGGACTTTGAAGTTAAGAAGCAGGTTTAGACAAAATTGTCCGCCGGGCAGGATTCCGCATATTCCGGCATTGCCGTTTTTTATCGGAAATGGCACTCTAGACATGGGATATGACAGATATGGAATATTGCAGATGAAGAACGTTCTTCTCGCTGGATTACTCGTGGTTACCTCTCCAGCCATTGCTCAGGACTGTTTTGATATGGCGGGAAGGGATTACCATATTGAACCTGATTTATTGCGTGCAATCTCTTTCAGAGAGTCATCATGGCGCCCTGATGCAATGAACGTTGTCAGCAATCAAAGTTACGCTGTCGGTATGATGCAAATACACTCGCAGAATTTTTCGCATCTGGCTCAGTATGGGATCACGGCTGGTAATCTTTACAGAGATCCCTGCATGAATATCTATACGGGTGCCTATTATCTCGCAATTGCTTTTAAGCGCTGGGGATACTCCTGGAGGGCAGTAGGAGCTTATAATGCAGGCTTTCGTGAAACGGAGGCGCAGGAGAGGAAACGCCAGAAGTACGCAGAGGAAATCAGAGCTATTTATAACGGAATCAAAAAAAATGCGTCACCTGAATGACGCATCAGCTGTTAATCAATAGCACGCCATATCAGTTCGCGTTCCGGGTGCTGAATAATGCTGACATAATCCTTTAGCGCATCCTGACGGGCGATGAGATGATTAAGGACCGTGGCATATTCCGGCCCCATACCTACCACCTTCCATGATAGCCAGTTCATTATCATCAGGGTAGAAATAATTCCTGCTGCATCAGCACTGACTTCTGCCTCAAAGTAATTACCGGGAATAACCATGTTATAGCGCTGTTCACCTTCTGGTGCGATATATCCTGTTTGTGCGGTGGTGAACCTGACACAGTTCGGAGCCACGTTTCCGCCAGTACCCTGCGGAATAATCCAGTAATTCCAGAAACCACCATCATAATCTGAATGCTGACGTAACCAGCTGGCAATCATGTTATCAGCAGAAGGCGTAAAAAAGAGCGCGGGAATAAAATCAAGACGTTCATCTCCATCTGTAACACAGTAGCGCTTGCGTTCATCGATTTTAAATTGTTCGGCTGATGCTAAAAGCAGCCCTCCGCGAATTGATGAAATCGGGAGATAGTCACACAAGGAGAATGCACACCTCCCGGAACGTAAAATCGGCGCAAGACGAATTACCGTTACGGACATCAGAGCGGCGGTAATTTATTACCGCCACGGTGAAAGCGGCGCATCCTTTCAGGATGCAGCAAGCGTGATTTTGAATTTGCGTCAGGATGGACGCCCGAAGGGCAGAGACAGCTTGCTGGCTCTGTTCACGACGTGCCGTGTCCCTTCAGGGACGACGCCCGGACTAATATTTATTATTTTCAACGCAAGGAATAAATAGCAGATAAGATAAACAGCAGTATGCCGGATGAAATATCACAGGTCTTCATAACTAATAATGAGAAACCCACGCGACGGAGTAATATGGGCGGCGCGTAGCGCTGCCGGTATTACTCTGCGCCGCAGGCGCGCGGCCTTTGATGCCACGAAAGGCAGGGTATTCCCCTGCCCTTCAGGCTAGTTATGCAGCTTTATTCATGGATCGCATAAATTGGCGCATGGCATTAATTCGGCGCTGATCCTCCAGGCGCTTCTCAAAGTTGTTGATATAGTACACCGGCGTATACCTGACCCTGTTAAGCTGCATCGTCAGCGTATTGCCCGTGATCACCTCAGCAGGAATACCCAGCAGGGATAGCTGGATAAAGGCCATATCCGCCGCGATCGGATCAATATCGATGCAGCTACCGAACATGTGCTCAGACGGGTTATAGCCCGCCTCCAGCAGATATTCCGCATACGCCACAATCATCCCCGCCGCACCGCTTGCCGGATCGCTGACGGTCACGAATCCCTCACGGCGTATCGTTTCGTCGACGTCCGGCATCAGCAGCCTCGCCAGCAGTGACTGGACGTGATACGGCGTGAAATATTGCCCGTTCCGGTCGTCGCCCAGCTCAAGCTCCATGAAGATCGCACCGAGAAAGTCGTGAAATTTCGCCTCCAGCGCGCAGACCATAAGGCAGAAAAGCGTATGCATATTGCTGATATCGCTCTCGCCGTACTTCGAACAGATTTCACGGCTGCGCTCAATGTTCTCCGGCGTTCTTATCCGCGCCATATCCAACTCGCTGGCCGCCAGCGTGATAAAGTCGCTGAACACCTCCCAGCGGCGCAGCTGGCGGGCGGTATCCCTGAACACGCTGATAAACTGGTGCCGTGCTTCGTCAGTGCTCATCATCCGGTGCGGTATCGTCGGCGCGTTCACGGCTGGCAATACGGGTTTCGCGGGTGTTAAGGGTGCGGCCGCTTTCGCCTGGTCAAAAAAACAGGCAAAACTGAGTTGAGACATATTTCCTCCTCAAATGCCGCCCCCTGCGGGGCGGCTCCTCCGTCAGTTAAATGCCCGCTTCATCTCGAGCGTGCGTAACACCTGCCCCCACTCACTCCCGCGCATGGCAGGAATACGAACGGCGCGCCTCTTCTTCCGGCAGTGCGCTATGTGACGACCCAGCGCCCGCATTTCGGCGCTGATTTCGTCACGGTCGATATCACTGCGTTTAATGCGCACCTGTTTTTTTACGGGTGCGTTTTCCGCCTCAAGCATCTGGACATACAGGGCGGTCGGTGTAACAATTGACGCTCTTCTGAAATGATTCATAGATGTTTCCTTTTAGTTGAGGCCGGATTCATCGTTCCCAGGCGAATAAATCCGGCGGGATATGGCAGACGAAAGTCTGCCTTTTTCATATCTGGCGCTGCATTTCCTCCTTAACGCGGGCCAGGATCTCCGCGTGGTTAAGGCTGCTGTAGTCGCGCATCCGGTAATAACGGATACCGATCCGCGCATAGATTTCGGTCACGTTGCCGCAGACCATCTCCGCCAGCATAAAGGTTTCACACTCGCCGTTCTCACTGCTGCGCCAGTTCATCGGGTACATCAGCCCCAGCGCATCATGGAAGGCGTGAACGTCAATTTCGACGGGCGCTGCGATATACGATTTTTCGCGGCTCAGCCAGTATTCACGCTCTGCCTCACTGGTCGCGTAAATACCCGCTTCAGCGCAGGATTCGGTCAGATTTAAGTGCATGGTTTATCTCCTTCTGGTTTATGGCGCCTGAATGTCGCCGCTGTGGTTAATCGTCAAACGTGATGCCGGAAAATTGAGCCATCAGGTTCAGCATGTCGGCTATATCGTCAACTTTCTGCTGAATGGCAGGTGTTGCCTTAACGATGCGCATCACCGTTGCTTTCAGCTCGTCCATACCGCTGTTTTCCGCTTCACCCAGCGCCGTTTTATCGGTGTTGCTCTGGTACTTCAGCAGGGCTTTGCTGACCTTGTTTTGCAGGCTCTCAAGCCCGCTGAGCGCGCTTTTCTCCCATGCGTCGAGGCTGAATGTGCTGTTCGCATTACCGTTGCTGATGCTCATGATGTCTCTCCGATGTAACTGGCGGCATCCCCTGCCGCCGTGTTTAGTCAGGCCAGTGCACTCACTCTGCGAGCATGGCGTATTCAAAGTTCATGCAGTTTTTCAGGCTCTTGTTCGCATACGTCCACGCCGCCATCCCCGTTGCACCGTATAACCGGACGGCGTGAGCCTGAGCCTGTAACCACGGCTGTACGACATGGAACGACAGCAGCGGCTTATCACGCATCCAGTTGAGCACGCCCTCGTCCCAGACGTTTTTGCTCATGGCGCAAAGGATGTTGCAGACTTCTTCCGCCTCGTCGGCCTCTGACAGTTGCAGGTTCCAGACCTGACACAGCTCCAGCAGGTATGACTTTTGCTCTGCGATAACACAGGCCAGACGGACTTTCGGGTCTGTACCCCATCTTCCGGTAGATTCTTGAGCGGCGGTTTTGACGTTGACGTTTCGTGTGTGCATCCTGGTTTTCTCCTGTGGTGATGGTTGTCCATCTCCCTGGTGAGTTCTCTCGCGGCAAGGGCCGAGTAGCAACGGCGGGGCGGCAGGAGAAGGGCGGAGACAAAAGTTTTTGCGCCCCGCAAAAACTTTTGGCGGAGTGCATTTCACCCTTCGGATGACGACCCGACGGTGCTACGAATAGCCCTCCGCGTGAGGACGCACGGGAGATAGCTTCACCGGGAGAACAGGATGCACACACCCGACACGTCGGAACGGCGTGGCGCCATTAAAGCGACGGCATCAGCCGGCGCGGTGAAGGCGTTCCGGACGGCACGGCCGGAGAAGCCGCAGCCCCTGACCTTCGCCATCAGACCCTAGCCGTATGGCACGAACCCCGAAGGGGTTCGGCGGAGCCCGGCGGGTGCGTCAGCGGCCGCCCTGGCGGAGTGGGGCTCGACGACCGGACAGCAGCGCTGGCCGGGAGCCGAAGGGGGACGTGCGACAGGAAGTCGTTTAACATATTGTTTTACTTTGATAAAACCAGCTATTCCATTAGCTGTAGCCTACCGGAACAGGCGTTGCTGGTAACGGCGGGGTCTGAAGCTTCCGGGACAACGAGATCGGGCGTCAGCCCGGGGAGACTCCCGTAAGGGACTCTCCCCTGCTGCAAGCATCATGCGGCTGGATTGCAAGGCTGGTCAGAAGGGTTAACACATGTGAACTGTTGATAAACACCGTTATCGGCAACAGGCCAAAGATGCTGAAAGGCCTGAACCAAAATGGCACGAGATCGGGTTGCTCCACTGGTCCCCCCGGAGCACATGGACATTGAGATCTCCGGTGAATAGACAGAACCCGCCCTGACCTTTTGTATGTTAAACGGAACCTGGTAAACCCGTATCGCTGCCTGATGGCAGGTGAACCGCAAGGAACACTGTTGGCGGTGCGGGCAGAGGAGGACGGAAAAAGCGAATGCCTGATGGTAATAATCAGGATACGGAGCGGTGCATGCTTCGACGCGAAAGCGGGCAGACTTCCGTCTGGTCTTTATCTGCATGAGATACTGTAAAACTTTCAACAGGATATCAGCGAGATGAATACACACGACAGTGTGTCCACGATACCCCGCCCGACAGGCTGGCACGCCATTGACTGGCGTGCCAGCCATGCCCGGGTGCGAAAGCTACAGCTACGGATTGCAGAGGCAACCCGGCAGCAACAATGGCGGCGGGTCAGAGAACTTCAGCGCATTCTCACACGCTCGTTCTCTGGCAAAGCCGTTGCTGTCAGGCGTGTCACTGAAAACACCGGGAAAAGGACGCCCGGGGTGGATGGCAAAACATGGAGCACCCCGGATGAAAAATGGAAAGGGATGTGCAACCTGAGTCCGCGAAGCTACAGACCACAGCCGCTCAGGCGCATATATATCCCAAAATCGAATGGCAAAAAGCGCCCGCTGGGGATCCCGACATTAAGGGACAGAGCCATGCAGGCACTGTGGCTGCTGGCACTGGAGCCTGTGGCAGAAACTATGGCTGACAATAACAGCTATGGTTTCAGACCCATGCGCAGTACTCACGATGCCATCGAGTCCGTATTTCACCGGATGAGCCAGAAAGTGTCGCCAGCATGGGTGCTTGAAGGCGATATCAAAGGGTGTTTTGACAACATCAGCCATGACTGGCTGCTGTCCAGTATACCAATGGACAAGCGGATCCTCAGGAAATGGCTGAAAGCCGGATATATGGAAAAAGGCGTCTTCTATCACACCGAAAGTGGAACCCCGCAGGGAGGCATTATCTCCCCTCTCCTCGCCAATATGGCACTCGACGGGCTGGAGGGAGAACTGATGCGTACATTCAGGAAGAGCAGGCATTACGGGGCAAAACATCAGGTGAACTATGTACGCTATGCCGACGACTTCATATGCTCCGGGATCTCCCGCGAGCTGCTGGAGAATGAGGTTAAGCCCCTGATAGCTGCGTTCATGCAAAAACGGGGGCTTACGCTGTCTGAGGAGAAAACAGCGATAACGCACATCGAAGAAGGCTTCGACTTTCTGGGGCAGAACGTCAGAAAATATGGCGGCAAGATGCTGATCAAGCCGGCCAAAAAGAATCTGAAAAACTTCCTGAGCAAAGTCAGAAGATTAATTAAGGGTAATCCGACGCTTCCGGCATGGAAGCTGATAAACCTGCTCAATCCGGTGATCCGTGGATGGGCAAACTATCATCAGCATGTCGTGGCCAAAGATATTTTTAATTACGTAGACACCCATATCTGGCGGGCAATATGGCAGTGGTGTAAACGGCGGCATACTCGTAAAGGCCGGCGCTGGGTTGCAGATAAGTATTTCACGTTCGGGGACCGACGCTGGCAGTTCAGCGCCGCGACCCCGGAGGGTAAAACGCTGCTTCTCACCCGGGCGATGGATACGCCCATCAAACGCCACATCAAGATCAGAGGGGACGCGACCCCCTATTCGCCCGGCATGGAAATCTACTTCGAGCGCCGTCTGGACCTGATCTGGACCGGGAAACTTAAGAAGATGAAAACCGTGGCGGCATTGTGGAAACGTCAGGGTAAGTGCAGCCCTCGTTGCAGGCAACTCATCACTAACCAGACAGGCTGGAATATACACCACCGGATCAGGAAGGTTATGGGCGGCAGCGACGACATGTCCAATCTTGAACTGCTACATCCCAACTGCCACCGTCAGTTACACAGCAGGGAGGCCGGTGCCCATAGCGGGCATTTATAAAGGCTTGAGCGGTATGCGGGGAAACCTGCACGTACCGTTCTCAGGGGGCGGCGGCGCAGTAATGCGCTGCTGCTACCCGACATCGCCCTGCCCTGTTTTCGGTTTATGGCCACGGAGCTGCAGCTGAGAAAGTTAACCAGCAGGACGCCGGATATGACACCCGGGATGAAGAACACAGGGAAAACAATGCTGAAGCCAGGTACAGGCAGGTAACTCATGGCGCTCTGACTTCAGCAAATCAGTCAGGAAAGGCTGGAGTGTGGACAAGGCGGAGGGAGCAGAGGGGCAGCGCCGGAGGCGCGTCCCCCTTCCCCTGTTCCCCGGAGGGGAACAGCCCTTCCCAGAAGTTCAGGCGTGCGGTCGCGCCAGGAAGGAAAAAGGGGCTACCATCTAACCGGTAACCCCTTCATAAAGGCGCTTCAGGCATGTCAGAGCAACTCAGCACCTGAAAAGGCGGGGGGGTTCCCCCGCCTCCAGGTAGCTTACTTACCGGATTCGTAGGCCATAAAAGCCGCCACCTCCCTGTTCGTGTCCCTGTACCGGATTTCGCAGAGCGATTTTCGGGTCAGGTAAGTGAATATCAGCAGTGTGAGACACACTATCAACACGCACCAGAGCAGGGTACTTCGTGGCAGTTTCATAGCTGACTTCTCCTTGCCTTTCGGCAGGTAAGCGGCTAATCTGATGTTGTTCAGGCATACAGACTAAGCCTCGTGGGTTAATGAAAATTAACTACGGGGCTTTCTGCTTTCTGCCGCACAACACGGTAACAAACCACCTTCACGTCATGAGGCAAAAAGCCTCAAGCGCCACGTCGATTATACCGGGCAGATGCTCTTTCTGACCAGGAATATCATCGAGCTATGAGCCAACCAACGGCACGAATAAGCAGGCAGAACATGTAAAAAATGACCGTTGCAGTAAACATCCCGATGAGTATCGCCTGAGACACTTCAGGAGCACCTGACCACATACCGTCACTCCTGAACACTAGGAATGAAAATAACGCACCGAGTCCGGCAAGAGACAAAAACTGAAGAATAAATGCCCGCTTCCGGGTCATAACAACACTGATGATGAGATATCCATATCCTGCGCTAATTACGGCTATTAAAACAAACATTCGCAAAAAATGAGTAAAGGCATACTGAACTTCTGTCATAACTGATTTCCATTCCGGGTGAGTTTCGGTGATACCAGCCAGTTCATTAGCCAGGCCAGCATCATCAGCATTCTGGCAGAATAGGGCACTGCATTATCCTGGCAACATTCAGGTTAACGGTTCCTGATATGTACCAGGATACCACACAGAATGACAATCCCTGCCAGCAGAGCCATGTCTGGAATTAGGATATCGAAAGCGCTACTGACCAGTTCATCCGGATTGTGATCCCCCCAGATTGCCAGTCCGTATCCAACCCCCCAGACAAAAAATGCCAGCCCCGCAGCCAGAACTCCCAATTTAAAAAGAAAGAAAAGCACGTTGTCCAGCTTACCAGGCGGATCGTGCCAGGTGATAACCATCGAGACCAGGGCACAGATTGCCCCCCCGATATAGTAAGCCTTGCTTCCGAACATCTCCGGCGCACCGAAGTCTATGATCATCGTTAACAGGCCATTTAACAGCGTGACCAGTATCTCATCTGTAAATTATCCTTTTTAATACCCTGCCGACCCTGTTTCCGGCAAAGTAAAATATCATACTCAATGAGGCGACTTTCCCCGAAAATACTCAGGCCGTGTCATCATTTCCCGCTCAATGAGTTCATCAGCAAACAGCGGCGCAATCCGGTTCACGCGACGTTCCAGATTCCGCCGACGGGCAGCCGCTTTTCGTTCATCACTCCAGCGTCTTATCTGCCTTTCATCCAGAAAATCGACACACACCGCATACCCTGCTCCCGCCACCCAGAGAGCCATCACCGATTCAGGGGCGGGCTTCCCTGCCTCCACCACTTCTGACGCCAGCTCTGGTTCACCGGGGCAGGGAAAGGGACGCTTCCAGCGCAGTGAGTAACGCCACTTCATACACGGCTCCGTGCTGTCAGCTTGTTCGGAACCATCCAGCGCTCCAGCTGCCTGACAGACTCAGTGCTTTCCCGCGCCAGCGCATCCGTTTCGGCCATCACCGTCCAGAACGGCTGGTTCTCCGTCATCCAGCGCTCCATTGGCTCCAGCGACGGGAAACGCTCGCTCCAGCGCCAGAACATCTCCTCCAGGTCGAACTGGCACAGTTCAGTCCCCGACCAGCGTGCGCTCCAGCTGCTGACCGTTTGCGGGGTATGGAATGCCAGCTCAATCTCCGCCTGCCCTGCCAGCGCCTGATACGCTGTTTCGTGCTGGCACGCTTCCTTACGGCGCTGGCGGGTGTATTTTTCATCCCGCAGGGCGTCCTGACAGCGAACCCGCTCGGTCTGCTGAAAGGCCACCTCCGGAAAGAGGCGCTGACCGGCACCGACAGGAAGCGGCAGCCAGCAACACGTCCCGCGGCTTTCAATCAGGGCATCGATGGCACTGAGCCAGCTGTCCCTGCTGCCCCGCAGCTCCCGCGCCGTCAGCACCGGCGCAAAATAATGGATTTCCCTGAGAGTGATGCGCGAGCTGCCCGTGAGCCGCCGGAAAAAGGCGCTGGCATACGGGTACATCATGGACACCGCGCCGCGCGACCGCCTGCGCTCAACCTCGGCGATGGCTTCCATCGCGGCGCGTCGCTCAGGGCTGAAGGGAACCAGAGAGAGATGTGAAGGGATCATACCGCGCCCTCCGCTGCCAGAATGCTGATGATGCTGGCCTGACTGTATCCGTCCGCATCGAGACGCGCCGTCAGGCTGACGGTGTGGCTGACAAACTCCGGCTGGTAGTCGCTCAGGGTACGAATAACGGAGAACGGGCGACCGCTGGCGGGAACGAACACCACCATCCAGACGGGACTGATGCCACCGGGACTGCATACGGCAAGATGATACTGCCCGTGGGAAGGGGTGAAGCGGATTTGCACCGGGAAGAAGCCGCCGAACTCGCTGCGGTACTCGCCGTTCATGCCCCAGCTTTCAGGGCAGGACAGGTCACGCATGACGGCGTGGGTCAGTTCGCGGCGGTAGTCCTCACCGCTGTCGCGCCAGTCCTCAAACTCATCACAGGACATCGTTTTCAGTACATCGGGGGTCAGAATAGTGCGCATACGAATCTCCTTATCGCCGCCCCGCAGGGCGGCGCTCCGTTATCAGGCGGCGTGTGCCGTGTTGGTGGTATCGTTGTCAGTGGTGTCGGTATCTGAAACAGCGTCGTCAGCACCGGATTCAGGCGCTGGCTCAGGTCCTTTCAGCCATGCCGGAACCCAGCGGGTGTGCTGCATGAAGTGCTCCGCATGTGCTGCGGCGTCGCCCTTCTTCATCTTCTCCGCGTCACCCGCCGCGCCCGTCAGCCCCGCCTCTTTCAGGGAGGCGACAATCTGCGGATGTTTCAGGCTGCCGAAGTAGTTGTCCTTCGTCGGCTGCCACCAGTCGCGCAGGTGGAACCCGATTGCCGCCTCGACCGCATCGAGTGGACTTCGGGAGGTATGCCCCATATCGCGGGTCTGAACCCCGTCAACGGAACAGGCGGTGCAGAAGGCCATAAATGACATGAGAGCCTCCCCGCTCAGGGTAAAGAAGGTGGTGAAGTCCTTCTCCCAGCCTTCCGGCAGCAGGGCTTTCAGACGTGCTTTCTCGGTCATCAGGAGGTCAAACGCTGCGCCGCCCTTACCTGAGGGGGCATTTTCCGTCAGGCTGCTGTGTGAGACCGTCAGGCTGATGCGGAACGGGTGCGTCGTGGTCAGACAGCCGGAAAAGACGCAGGTACACATGCGCCAGACCATCAGCGCCACCGCCTTTTCGGGCTGCTGCATCAGCGCCGCCTGTAATGCCAGCGTACGCTCGGAGGTCATTTTCGTGAGCAGCGGGACGCTGATCCCCTCTGCGACGTCGGGCTGGCGTGAGGTGAACGGCACCGTTACGCTGCCAGATTCGGTCTCTTCCGGCATATCTGCTTTCAGGCGCACACCGCGCTGCACGTACACCTGCCCTTCGTACAGGCTGACCATCACCCCCGCGCCGGACTTCATGTCGTCAGTCCACGCGCTGACTTCTGCCGCCTCCTGAATGGCGAGGATGTCCGCTTCGATCGCATCCGACTCGTCGCAAACGCTGTCATATGCGTCGTACTGCTCCCGCAGCGCATCAAGACGCTGCTGCTGCTCAGGGGTGTACACCGGATCGGGTTCAACAGGCTGAACGAACTCTTTACCGTCTTCGCCGTGGTACCAGATACGGGCTGCGCGTCCGCGACTCCATGCCCAGCCCTCACGCTGCTGAATGTCCAGTGCGATACGCTCCAGCTTCTCCTGCACCAGACGCTCAACCAGCACGCTGTCTGCCGTGCCGTCGCCCTCGCCCTGGCTGAACAGATCTTCACGGACGTAACCCCCTGCCGCCTCGTAGGCATCGCGCCCGATAAAACGGAATTTTGTGTTGTCGGTGCGTATCTCGGTTTCGGTAATGGCGCGTTTAATCAGGTGCGCGGGGGCATTCGACCAACTGGCTTTTACACTTTCGAATACCTCAACCTGACGGGCAGGATCGTCCTCGAGACAGAGCGCCTGACACTGCTCAACGGTCAGTTCGTCCTGCGCGAGCTTATCCATCAGGGCAGGCGCAAGATTTGCCAGCTTCAGCATGCGCTGCACGTGGCGGGTGCCGAAGCCGAGCGCATCACCAATCTGCGCAGGGCTTTTGCCCTGCACTGCTAAGGTGCGGAAACCCGCGATCTGCTCGGCAGGATGCATGGCAGCACGCTGCTCGTTCTCCGCGACGGAGGCAAGGGCAGCAATGTCGTCTGAGACGCGCTTCACGGCAACGGTGTAACCGGACGGGAGACGGTTTTCTTCTGCCAGAAGCTGCATGGCGGTGAGTCGGCGGCCACCTGCGGCTACGCCGTATTTACCGTCCGAGAGAGTGTGAACAATCAGGTTCTGCAGCAGTCCGAGCGCCTCAATGGAGTCGGCAAGACCGCGAACGCTGTCCACGGAATACGGGATAGTGCGCACGTTAAAAGGTGATTTAACGAGATCGGACAGCGGAACATACTCGATGACAGCGGCCTCAAGGGCGGCTTTCAGGGCATATTCCTGCGCCTTCGTGATTTTTTTAGTGCTGGTTTTTTTGGGTGCTTTTGCTTTAGACTCGGTTACTGACATAGTTAATACCTCGAGTGTTATTGATGATTGTCCGGCCCTGCGGAGGGACGTCTCCGGCAGGGCACCTCTTACTGCTTACTTCGTTTTACGGATACCGTAACGTTCGATGTAATGGTTTAGCCATTTCCCGGCATCCGCTTCAAAATTCCATGCGCGCCAGACCATCTCGCCATCCTTACGGACAACGAGGCGAAAGTGCGTCCCCTGGTCGTCCTCAATCGCGACATTCGCAAACTCCGCCGCCACGGCTTCGGCCTGTTCGCGGGTGAAGGTGTCATCGGGTAACGGTCCGGCGTTATAAATGCTCATGTTTTCTCCTTCAGCCCCGACAGTTGCGGGGCGTGTTCATCAGGTTTCTAGAACGGGGCATCATCATCCATCGGCGGATAGTCGTCCGGTAGCGGCTGCGGAGCCTCCTGAGACGGCGCGGCGCTCTGACGGCCTTTTCTGCCGCCCTTCGCTTTAGGGGATTTATCAGCAGTGCCAGCAGGTTGTGCCGCAGCGCCAGAGTTCTGCGGTTGTGCGGGCTGCTGCGGTGCGGCACTCTGAGCCTGACCGCCGTCACGACGCCGCCGAGCATCTGCATGGTGCCGTTCTGCCCGACCACGATTTCGGTGACGTAACGGGTCACGTCATTGTCGTCCTGCCAGTTACGGGTACGCAGCTGGCCTTCGACATACACCTGAGCACCCTTGCGCAGGTACTCCCCCGCCACTTCCGCGAGCTTGCCGAACAGCACGACACGGTGCCATTCGGTGTTTTCGCGCATCTCTCCGGTCTGCTTATCGCGCCAGGACTCAGAGGTGGCGAGGCTGAGATTAGCCACCGCACCGCCCCCAGGCATGTAACGGACTTCAGGGTCCTGCCCCAGATTGCCCACGATGATGACTTTGTTGATTCCGCGTACTGTCATGATGAATTTTCCTTCCGGTTGTGTTGCCCTTAAAACCATCACCCGTTGAGTTGCCGGGGCCGCGGTTTTGACGTTTTGCGGGGACCTGCTGAACGCGCCCCCTGGTTGTTACCTTCACCCGTTTGAGAGCCGTTCGCCGCAGGGGCGTAAACCAGCACGGGCGATGGCGGATGTCCAGGGCGCGGTTTACCGCGTGCCATTTACCCTGGACAGCTGACAGCGACTGTGCTTGTCTCAGCCCCGGCGAAAGGACTCAGAGGGGTGAAATGACCAGGAGGAAATGAGCAGGAACCCGCCGCAACGACGGAACGCGCGGGCGCGAAACGGCGTTGCGCCTTACAGCCCGGCGTCAGTTTGCCGGGGTGCAGAAAGCGCAGGATACGGCGCGTGAAGGGCGGCGTGACCGGAACGGTCGCAGCAAGCCTGCCGTTGACGTTGCGACAGAGGGATGGAAACCCGCTGCCCCGAAGGGGCCGGGCAGAGACAGCGAAGCTGGCTCTGTGCGGAGCATGACAGCCCCGGTTCCCGCCAGGGAAGTCGCCCGCAGTCATATCGCTCAGGAAGAAAAGCCGGCAGGACAGTGATATCAACCAGTACGCCACCGGTATGGACACTATTGCCAGCGGCAACGGCAACGGCAACGGCAACGGCAACGGCAACGGCAACGCAGAGATTATCACCGGAACAGAAATAACGCCGACCAGCTGCAGCACACCGGTGTTCATACCCTGACACCACAGGTACATCAGACACTGGCGGAGATGCGCGGCGCCGCAGGCGCGGCGTACTTCGCCGGCAGGCAGAGCCTGCCAGGGTTTTGCGCGCGGGCTGACAGGCGGCTGAACCGCCTGCCGGGGAAAATCAGTTGCTGAAGACGTACCCATCATGGAATACATAACCGCTGCTGAACAGGTCACGCGCCCAGGCTTCAAAATCGAAGTAGCTGCGAAGCGGCTCCGGCACCTCATTCAGCAGGCCGTTGTCCTCCACCATCTCCCGCGCGTAGTCCTCCTCGCTTTCCGCTTCGCCGCGATATGCATCATCAAACGCGTCATAGTCACACTCGCCGGTATACTCCGCCCAGGCGATAAACGCGCCCTCCCTCCCCTCTTCTTCAGCCTGTTTGAACGCGGCGATAAAATCCCAGTCGATGGAGCATTCAGAGACGAACTGCGACGGGATGCCCTCCCAGTCCTGAAACATAAATTCGGCGTCCCATTCATCGTTATGCAGCGCCTGGCAGGCCTCGTAAAAATCCTCCCTGCCGTCAAACTCTGTCAGGTCAAACCATTTGCCGTAAATGCTGCCGCAGTTGTACTTGTGATACGTGCCAACGTAGACAGCAGGCGTGGTGGTCGTAGTGCGCATAAAAATTCCTCCGTGGTCGATGTTGTCTGAGTTCCGGCTTACGCCGTGCCGACACGACAGCCCGACAGGGAGCGAAAAATGCAGGGGCGATGCATGAAGCCGCAGCGCCGGTAAACAGCGGAGAGGGTCTGGACGGTTAGCGAGCGAATATTGAGCGAGATAACGACGGGAAGAACCGCGACAAGACTTTAAACATACGGCGACCGGGTGAAGGCATCGACGTCAGTGAACCCTTGCATTTGCAGCGTTCGGGCTAGAGTAGAGGCACGGCGTAAGCCGCAGAGCGCACGAACGTCATTCACCGCGCGGCCGTAACGCCGTGGAGGTCGCGCCGGAACAGAGGAGCTGGCGACATCCTTTTGCGTTGCAGGACCGGCAGGGCCAGGATTGCTCCCGGCCCTGTGGCTGCATCAGATCCGTTCCATCAGCATTCTGACATCGTGCAGTGCCTGTTTGAGGAATTCAGGCGTGGGTCGGCCCACCTCCCATGCCTGCCCGACAAGATTTTCCAGGTCGCCTTCCTGTCGCCGCAGTACGCGCATGAGCAGCGCCGCGGGAACGCTTACCTCGCGTGCCACGGCCTCACGGTGTCGTACCAGAAGGTCGCATACGCCAGAATTTGTAACGCCTTCCCTGCGATATACAGCCATATCCGTATTACCGGTTGTTTCCATCAGCCCCTGAATCTCGGCAGGTTCCGGCTTTACATCAAGTTCACCGCAGGCGACATAAAAAGCTTCTTCGGTCCAGACCAGCAGGACCAGCGGCTCGTCGGGGGTGAACATGTTTTCGAGCCGGGTGCAGAGTTCTTCGCGTGTTCCGTACATTTTGATTCTCCTGTGTCGTTTTCTGACGGGCGTTTCCGCCCGTCCGTGTCAGTCTTTAAAGCTGGCGTCCAGCTCCAGCGCCTGCCGGTATGCTTCAAGATAAAGTGCGTTGATGCGGCAAATTGTCTGGCGGGCCAGCCGTTCTGTCAGGTTCTCCGCATCGTAGCGGTAGCGCGATTCCAGCGCATTCAGGGTGACGCGAAGGTCGCACATGCTGTTTGCCAGGGCGGCAACGTCGGCACGCAGCGCTTCGTTTCCGGCGTAATTCGTCATGCAGCCTCCGGAAGCCAGTCACCGTTGGCAGCGGGCAGGCACATTGAACGCCGGACAGCGGCCAGCCGCTGAACGCCGGCCCGGTGATACTGTTCGAGCAGCTCAATACCGATGTACCGCCGCCCGGCCTGTAGTGCGGCCACGCAGGTGGAGCCGCTTCCGGCAAACGGGTCGAGCACAATCGCACCGGGATGCGTGAAGGACTCAATCAGCGGTTGCAGGCTGGTTACGGGTTTTTCGGTCGGGTGGTGCCGGTTGCCGCTGTATTTCCAGCCCAGCACGTCCGGCAGCGGGTTTTGTGGCAGACGTGGACGGCCTTTTGCCAGCAGGTAGGCACACTCATGGCGGTAGCCCACATAGGCGGACTTCGATGTGTAGGTTTTGGTAAACACCAGGTGGCCGACAACGCTGAATCCGGCATGTTTCCAAGCAGCCATAAAGCGATCGACGCGGTTCCAGCCGTAGAAGCTCACCATCAGCGCGTCTTTTTTTAGGACGCGGTACATCTCATGGCAGGCGGGTTGCAGCCATTCAT
The DNA here is from genome assembly GCF_007035975.1 of Enterobacter sp. 18A13. NCBI lineage: Bacteria > Pseudomonadati > Pseudomonadota > Gammaproteobacteria > Enterobacterales > Enterobacteriaceae > Enterobacter > Enterobacter sp. 18A13. Next base: position 42,746 of record NZ_AP019635.1, on the reverse strand, counting down.
CGGTTTTATCGCCGGCGATGGTACGCCCCTGACGGTCACGAAAACCTACCAGATATGGTGGGTCGGTAAGGATGAAATCGACAGCATTATCCGGAAAGCCGGACATGATATGGACGCAGTTACCCAGGATGAAACGGGACATAATCATTCTCCTTTCTCAAATGCGGCGCCAGTTACGCCGTGCCGATACGACAGCCGGGTTAAAAGCGGAGAATGCAGGGGCGGTGCCGCAAGCCGCAGCGCAGTGAAAAAGCAGACGCTGGCTGGACGGTTTGACGGCGAAAATTGAGACGGAAAACGACGGGAAGACAGCGGGTAATGCCTTTGAAATTAACTGCGACCGGGTGAGGACACCGGCGTAGCGAACCCTTGCATTCGAAGCGGCCCGGCTACAGTAGCGGCACGGCGTTCACAGCAGAGCGGTATGAATGAGGAGCGCAGCGACATCGTATTTTCATCGTTGCTGTCCACAATTTCGGTGGGCAATCCTGTGTATAAAATGAGGGTATTCCGCGCAGGTCGCTACCAGCACGGATGACAGCACGCCTGACAAAACGGTTATCTTTTAACCACACTACGCAGACTTCACTTTTCCTGGTGTGGTATGTTGATGCTGAATGTACACAACCGGAGCGGAGAAAGATGGACAGAGAAATGCTGGCAGAGTGGCTGCGGGATATTGCCCAACATATAGAAGAGGAAAGTCCACTGATTCGTGATGTCAGTGTGGATGATGCCCTTTCTGATGAGGGGCTGGCCAGAAAGATCATCACCATCACGTTCAATGCGCCTGGTCGCGCCCCACAGCCTGAAGAGGACGCCAGCAGTATCCCTCGACACTGACAGTCCGATGTACATTACTGCTTAAATGGCGGTTATTCATTTTCTTTAAGCCAACCATCTACAAGTTGGTTGATGACATCCGTTATTGAAGTTCCATTTCGCACGCAGGCGGCTTTAAATCTGGTGTGTTTATCCTCATCAAAATTGACGTTAACACGCTTAACTTTTCCTGATAGGGCTGGCGCAGAAACCACCCTATCGAGGTCTCTGTTCTCACCGAATGTCATTTTTTTGCTACCACTATGGGCTTTTTCAAGTGCCATATATTTACTCCTATCATCAATTACTCATTTGAGTATATAAGTAAAGACACAATTACTCAAATATGCTAAATATTTCTTTTGTAAGGATTTCGATTTCACCTTTAGCCGCTCCATCACTAGACTCGAACACGCTGTCACCATCAAGAATCGATTTGACGTAAATCTGACGCTGGGTAATAGCCGTGCGGAACGATTTAACTCCAGTGTCCCTGATGCTTTCTTTTAGAACACTAAGCATGGTTGCCTGTTCGATTTTTCGGGTGATGAGAAAACGAGCTTCAACTTTCCGGCTATATGCCTGCGCTTCAAGGACAGTGACAACGCTTCCTGCTGCAGAAAAATCAAGCGGGCTGGGAGTAACCGGAATGATAACAAGATCGCTGACCATTACCGCAGCAGATGTAATAACGGAAAGCGAACCGGCACCATCAACGATGACAAAATCATATTCAGTAAGGTCTTTCCTAATGCCATATACATCTTTTTCAGAAGCGGCTGTAAACACATCAAATGCAGCCTTCCCAGATTTACTCCAGGTTGTCAGGCTCATCTGAGGATCTGTATCCACAACTGCGATGTTGTATCCCGCTCGAGCCATTGCAGTACTCACATTGATTACTGCCGTGGTTTTACCTGAACCGCCTTTAGGGTTAAGAAAAGAAATCACCTTCACACTCAAAAACTCCTTTGTGTATTTACTCAATTACTCTTCTGAGTTTTTGAGTTTACCATCTCAGTTAAATGAGTAAAAGCAAAAACACACATTTACACAAAGACTCATATACTCAAAAACTCACGGAGTAAGTAAAAACTCAAATGAGTAAAAGAAAGACACGCATGACGGTATATCAAAATGTGAAGGGATAACCGATGTCGCATTAGGGTATGCTTTATGTATACCACACAAAAAGATACCGGTTAATATTATTGTTACCACATAAGTGATACCATTATTGGCAATACCACTTAAATGTTACCATAAGGGCAAAAAATGTTCGTTTTTGGTTACCTCCGGGCATCCACTTCAGAGCAGGATGCCAGTCGTGCAAAAAATGCACTGAAGGCGTTTGCAAACCAGCATGGTCATCGTATCGCTGGCTGGTATATCGATAATGTCTCAGGTACGACAATGAACCGCCCTGAACTGATCAGACTTCTTGGCGATGCGGAACCAGGTGATGTCATTCTCATTGAACAGGTCGACAGGCTTACCCGCCTGGATGATGCAGGCTGGGAGACACTCAGAAAGCAAATCACCGATAAGCAGCTGGCCATCGTCAGTCTTGATCTGCCGACCAGCCATCTGGCGCTATCCAGCACAGTAAGTGATGACTTTACCCGAAGCATGCTGAAGGCTGTGAATAGCATGATGCTGGATATGCTTGCCGCTATTGCTCGAAAGGACTACGAGGACCGGCGACGCCGCCAGTTTGAAGGTATTAGCAAGGCAAAAGCGGAGGGCAGATACCGAGGCAGGGTGGCAGATGTGCAGAAACATGAACTGATACGAACTCTCCGCATTACACACGGAAAATCCCTGCGTGAAACAGCCCGCCTGGCTGGCGTGTCCAAAATGACTGTTATCCGCGTCTGCAATAACGCTAAAGAGTAGGGGACCGTTCCGGGGTGGTTCGATCCCCTTATTCTGGTAAAAACGGGCTGACTGCCTCATCACGCAGGCGCATGATGGTTTGTCCTGAGGTTCCCAAACTCGCGGGCAACGGCGCTGATACAGCCCCGAGAAAGGGCACTACTGTTCTTAATAACCATTATATTCAACTTTATCATCCAGCGAGATCACCCTGTCAGCAGATTCAATAGTAGTCTTCCTATGTGAAATTATTACTCTGGTTATATTTAGTTCTTTTATTGCCATATTAACAAAACTTTCACTTTCGTAGTCCAGCGCACTGGTCGCTTCGTCCATAAAAATGATACCAGGCTTGCGATAAAGGGCCCTGGCAATAAATAACCGTTGCTTTTGACCACCAGATAACCCCTCTCCTAACTCCCCGATCAACGTTTCATAGCCCATAGGCATTTTCAATATAACATCGTGAATGTAGCATTTTCTTGCACATTCAATCATCCACTCTTCATTTTCGTTTTCATCAAAACCACAAATATTCTCTCGTATCGAACCGGAAAATAATTTATCGTCCTGCATTACGCAACCTATCATTTTATGGTAATTATTTAAGCCTAATTGTTTAATTTCAATTCCGTCTACGATAACCTTACCAGAATCAGGCTCAAACAACCCGCACAACACCTTCATCAGAGTCGTTTTTCCGGCTCCAGAAGTTCCTGTTATCGCTATGCTTTCACCTGGGTTAATACGGATGCAGAGGCCACTAAAAATCGGTGCGGACTGACTATCATAGCGATAACTGAGATTATTTATTTCTAATGAAACAGGACGCATGGCGACATCAATTAGAATATCTGGTTTTCTTTCTTCCTGAGGATGTACAGCAATATCTGCAATACGTTCATTATGCAAACTTATCATTCTCAACTGTAAAATAAATTTAGTTAATGAAGACACTCTGTCTGCAAATTGTTCTCTGAATACACTAAAGGCAATAAACATACCTATAGTCATATGGTTATCAATCACGAGGCTTGCGCCCAGCCATAAAATTACTATCTGGTCGCAGGCCCCTATAAATGAATTTATTCCGCCGAAAAGCAGGTCCATCCGGGTGACTTTTACCCCGGTGTTAATGGTGTCTATTTCTAAATTTAGCCAGTGAGTCCCCCTGCGTTCGCCCATTCCCTGCATCTTAACCGTGGCGATTCCATACAGCGTTTCCATAAAATACGAGCGGGTTCTGGCATCCCTGACAAGCTCTTCCTCAGACAACTGACGGTACGTGCTGTATGTCAGTAACCTGATAAGTACGTAAACTGCAGTAAATCCCAGAACAACCCAGGTTAACCAGCCACCATATAGCACCATCATCACGACTACGCTGATGACCATAATACCATCCATTAGCGCCCCTACGATGCTACTCGTAAACGTCTCACGTAGCGTATTCAGTGAATCAAATCGGGACTGAATATCACCCAGCCTGCGTCGCTCAAAATAGCTCAATGGCAACCTTAGCAGGTGACTAAGTAATCCCGATTGCCACTGAACATTAATCAGTGTCGACATGACTAGAGAAGACCAGGAGCGCAGCATACTTACTGCTGTCCTAAGCAGGATAAATAACATCAGGCCAATACAGATAAGGGTAAGTAAACCACGATCTCCGGCTGGAAGTACGTGGTCCATCACCAACTGTGTTCCAACAGGCATCATCAGGTTTATGGTTTCTATCACTAAGGATAAGCAAAATATCTTTCCTAGCGCCCCCCTGAGACCGTGCACACTGTTCATCAAAGTGCTGAGGCTGAATCGGTTACGTACAGTATTTGCCGTAAATGTGCTGCCGGGCCAGACTTCAAGCGCAACACCGGTAAAACTACGTGAAAGCTCGGCCAGGCTGACGGTACGTCGACCGCGTGCGGGGTCATGCAGAAGTGCGTGGTTACGCCTGACGCTGACAAGCACCACAAAATGGTTAAATTCCCAGTGCAGTATGCACGGCATTTTCAGCAATGAAAGCTCATTGAGCTCAAGTGACAGAGGACGGGTGGATAGCCCCAGCTGTTCGGCAATGCCGGTCAGTCCGGATAACGAGGTTCCACGTGTAGAAAGGTTAAACTGCCGGCGCAACATAATCAGATCAATGTTCTTGGCGTAGTGGCCACATATCATCGCCAGGCAGGCCAGACCACACTCCGAAGACTCGGTTTGATGAACAATTGGGACTCGGCGACGTAGCCTTATATCCATCTGTTCAAGCAATTTTCTGAAGGAGAGCTTATTCATTGACCGGTCCTGTTGCGCTATTTTTCATGTCGTAGAACGGTGACAAAATCCACTGGTAAATCGTCCTTTTTTCCAGAAAAAGGGTGCCCTGTGCCTTCATACCGTTTTCCAGACTCAACCGTTTTCCGTTGTAGGCAATGGTCTGTTTATCAGGTCTGACAATAACCTTATAGTACGGTACAGCGGTGGTTAGTGCGGCTTTGGGTGCCCCCTGATAAGTCAGCATTTCCTGCGGCGAGGCAGGTGCCCTGGAAATGACGGCCACAGTCCCAGCAAACTGACCGAATTTCTCAGCCGGAAAAGCCTCATAGCGAATGTTGACCCGGTCACCGACAGTAATATAGGGGACAGCATCGTTAGGTACCCAGAGCACAAGGGAGTAGTGATCGATGTTATCCGGAATGACCTGAAGCAGGCTGTCACCAATGTTGACCATCTGTCCGGTCGTTACGCTCAACGAATCTATACGACCGTCGGCCAGAGAACGCACGATGATCTCCCCACCTGCATCAATGTTCCGCATTTCCTTCTGTAACTCGTAGCGCTGCATTTCCATCTGGTAAATCTGATTGTCAAATTCAGCGGCCTGGGTGTGGATTTGGCTTTCCAGCGCCGTAATCTGTAGAGCATTCTGTTCATTCTGACCAGAAAGACTCAGCAGGTTGCTTTGCTGCTGGTAATACAAAGCCACCTGGCTGGTAAGTTGGTCCTTGTTGATGAGTCCCCGGCTCTGATAGTTGCGGTAGTTATCCATATTTTCTTTCATAATACGAATACCTTCCTGGGCACGCCGTAGTATGTCGGTGGAGCGTCGGAAAGCGTCTTCATATTGCGCTTTTTGTTTTTCCAGCATGTCCAGGGTGGTTTTCCTGCTGCTTGCCAGCCTGTTGATAATCTGTGTGATACGTTCAAGCTGGTTTTCGATATCCCGACGTTGGTTATCACTGATCACGCCACTGCGCGTGCTTTTACTTACATCTATTTGGTAAATTGGAGCGCCGGACTTAATTATTTGTCCTTCTGTGACGAATTGCTTAACTACTACCCCCTGCACCCTGGAGTAAACGTTTGCCGCACGCGGATAGGTACTGATTTCTCCTGTCACATTGACCCGACGGGTATAGGTTCCTGCTATTACAAATGTCAGAAACGCTGCAATAAAGAAAAGGCATAAGGCAGCCACAACCCAAAAAGGGATACCAGGGATGAGGAGCGCTCTACCACGCCATTTCATTTTTTTATGATCTAGAGCTTCCTTACGAAACAAAACTTCCTCCATGAGGGGTATTCCAATCAGTTCAAAAAAAATTAAATTTCCAATTTAACGGAATTTCAATATAAAAAATACTTAGAGCTGATCCCGGCAAGCATAATACTCCACTTGCGAGTACTCAGTAGCCTAAAATTCTTCTGGCATGATCCTGTTCTTTCTTGCCATGCATGTTCCCAATGCAGTCTCCCTTATGGGGACAGGTTATAAGACAAACTATTACCTTTAAAGAGCAATATACTAACATCAAGAAACCAAAAAAAATGATTTCTTTTTTTTCAATCAGTTAATGAATAAAAGCGCATAGTTACCACGCAATTAATTAGCTAAAAAATAATATCGATGTTAAATATCAATAAAGCTTCATGATCAACATCACAAAAAAACACATTGGTTTTACTTTATTTTTTCATGCAATACATTTAATGTTAAACATAATTTAGAAGAGGAGAAAAGGCATGAAGGAAATTTTAAGTAGTCAATTTGATGCTGTATCAGGTGGATGGAATGATCGAGACGGAAGCGGGAAACGATCTTCGGATAATCCTGGCTCTGGTGGCAATCGTGGTGGTAACAGCGGTAGTGACCGAGGTTTTCAGACAGCTGCATATAAACTGTCTAATGAGGGCAGTGGAAGCGGGGCATATGGATTTGGGAATGCAGGCTCCTACTCAAGTAAAGATTACGGAAATCGACGTGTGGGTACTGATCGGTAATTAAATTACAAAGAACAGGATTTATTTCCTGTTCTTTTCACGAGGTAAATATGCAGACTTATATCTTTTATGTTAAAGAAGAAAATATCATAACCATTCTAAAAAATGATCTCACTGATTTAGAAAGAAGCAGGTTGACGTCCAATGGTTATAAAAAGCATTACTTAGAGGTAGAGGCCAATGATGAAAAAGACGCAGCCAAAAAATTAAATGATCTTAACAATGAAAATCTTAACGCACTAAGTGAATTTTCAGGAAGTCATCTTTTTACAGCTATTTTCATAGTTGGCGCTCTCATTTTAGCTTATTTTTACTTATGAAAATATCGAGCCAACACCTAGAAGAAATGGGTAAATGGAAATCTTCCGTTCCAGAAAATATCCACTTTGTATGGATAGGTTTATTTAGTAATTTAAATACAGATTACATCAAAATATGGAGGGATGTAAACAGAGATAAATCATGTTATCTCTGGCTGGATAAAGGTAGCACCTATTGTACTGAATTTCACAATTCTATAGAAAAATACATTAGTAAAAACTCCAAGACTCCAGTTGAATCATTAATTACATTAAAGAATGAAGCATTCGAGTACATATACCCAAAAGTACTCGAAGGATATGAATTCAATACCTTGGCCTTAGACTTCCTCAAGGAAAAAAACATACCTTTCGAACCAGATAAAATATCCCAGAGCAATATATGTTCATGTGTTAAATACGTTGAAGAAAAGGATATCACCACTATTTTCACTAATCAATTTTTAATGCTGAAAAAGTATTATTATTACGAATTGACACTCAGGGGGAATCTAGCCAGTGCTAGTGATATTGCCCGGCTAATTATACTTTATAAATATGGTGGTATTTATATTGATGTGGATACACTTCCTTATTTTGATTCAGTATTCCGCCACACGAATAAATATTTAATGTCGAACAAGATTGTCGATAATCAATATATCTCCCTGAGCAAAACAAAACTAGCGTTGCAGGTATTAAGTTGTAAACGCACCAACATCCAAAATGGATATGATTACTTAGACGATTGTTTTCATTTATCACCTCATGAAAAAAAGGAAATCAGGGAAAATATTTTTTTGGACTTGTATGATTTTAACTTGAATAGAATACCTCCTATTGGAGAAGTTTTTGCCTATGAAAATTTATTAGCGTTAGGCTCCATTAAAAGGTTGAAAGGAATATATTACAATAATGTGATTGCATCACACCCCGGTTCAAAGTCTATCGGAATTATTTTATGCTCTATAAAAAAAAGATATCGCTTCATTGAAAAGCATGATGCTATTTTTTCTTTATATGAAGATAAAGCCCCATGTCATTATCTCTCTCGCTTGCTTGGGTGGAGGGATGAATCTAGACAAAAAATAAGTATTACACCTGTTTTAACTGGTCCAGGATTAATAGTTGAAGTTATGCTTGGATTGGCATACGAACTTGTAGAGTTTGACAATAGCATCACTCCTTGTGACATTGCTAATTATTTTCAAAATGAAGATTTTGGCATCGCTTTTTTTAGACATAATTTAGATACACCTTACGGACTAGTATCATCATGGAGATCCTAAACATCCATTTATGTTTATAACTGCGCCCAGCAACTACTAAATCGGTTATGAAAATGAGAGGTTGAGTTACCAATCAATAAAACAGCCGGTTATGCCTTCCGCGTCGTTGGTTAATTAAGGCAAGATCCCGCTAATAAAAGAATTTCTAGATGAAAACAACCCTGAATTTTCGTTCCGTTAGCCTTCAAACCCCTATTAGCAAGGCAAAAACGGAGGGCAGATACCGGGGCAGCGTGGCCGATGTGCAGAAACATGAACTGATACGCACTCTGCGCCTGGCTCATGGAAAATCACTACGCGAAACAGCCCGACTGGCTGGGGTATCTAAAATGACGGTAATTCGCTTCTGCAACTAAGAAAAAGGGTAAAAAAGGGGACCGAACCACCCCGGCACAGTCCCCTTGTATCTTGAAAACGATTTAGAATAGCTGTGATTGGATTTGGCAAGGTGTATGCAGCCCGAAGTCCCCTAGGGTCTAAAGCCCGCCCTTCAGCGAATGGCGCATACACTGAGCCACTCATCTGAAACCCGAACAGTTGTCCGTACTCCATAACGCATTTGCAAGGATGGGTAATCATGAGTCAGCCAAATCCACTTTGTGTGGGAATTGATGTTTCGAAAGCCACACTGGACATCGCAGCCAGCAGTGATATTGCATAATTTACAGTCGGCAATGATTCTGATGGTTTTGATGCCATTATCACCGAACTTAGAAAGCATTCTGTAGAGCTAATTCTGATGGAGGCGACTGGCGGACTTGAAGCCGCCGTGGCCTGCTCGCTTCAATCTGAAGGCTTCGACGTTACGGTGATCAATCCCCGGCAGGCTCGTGACTTTGCCCGCGCTATGGGGTATCTGGCAAAAACTGACCGTATTGATGCCCGGGTACTTGCACAAATGGCAGAGGTTATTAATCGACATCCAGAACGGGAACGCTTTATGGGGTTCTCCGCCGGAACCGCCGAAATTTCCGACCTACCATTTTTAGTGATCTTTCGGAACCTCGATAAGGCCATCCGCAATACTCTGAGCCAGTCGCTCCATCCATTTCGCAAAGCGAAAATATCCAGGATATTGCTGGCAGATGTAGTCCATCTGCACCTTTGATGTGCTGTCCATCACTCGTTTAAAGTAAGTGTCACAATTAGACCGTCTGTGCAGCAGGCTCAGGTTCCGGGAAAATAGTGTCCATCATTTTTGATCTGCGCCCCAGATCTTGGACAACTTATGCAGCCTGACTCAATCGATATTGTACCGGACTAAGACCGCCAAGTTTTTCCTTTATCCTCAATTGGTTATAATAATCAATGTAATCGATAATGTCTCGCTTTAAGTCATCCACATTTTTATATTCATTGAGGTAATAACATTCTGATTTCAATGTTCCAAAAAAACTCTCTATCACTGCATTATCAAGGCAATTTCCCCGACGAGACATACTCTGGGCGATGCCACTATCTTTTAACCATCGTTGCCAGCGTGACATCTGATATTGCCAGCCTTGATCGCTGTGCAATATTGGGTGTTCGTCTTTCGGCAACTGTTTCAGCGCATCCGTGAGCATAGTCTGCACCATTGAAGGTAGAGGGCGGTTAGCGAGGTTATAAGCAATGATTTCGCCATTATAAAGATCCATGATGGGCGACAAATACAGCTTTTTGCCATTCACTTTAAACTCAGTGACATCTGTGACCCACTTCTCGTTGGGGCGTTCTGCGTCAAACTGGCGTTTCAGGAGATTATCGCAAATTCGTCCTTGTTCTCCTTTATATGAACGGTACTTTTTGACGCGAATCAGGCTGCTAATACCCAGTTCCTTCATGAGTTTTCTAACGGTTTTGCCATTAAGTAAAACCCCCTCGTTACGACATGCCAGCCTGATGCGTCTGTAACCATAGCGACCTTTGTGCTGGTGATAAATTTTCAGCACAAGCGCTCTGGCAGACTGGTATCGGTCCGGAGCCGCAAGACGTTTTACATGATAGTAAAATGTACTCCGGGGCAGCCCAGCAACGATTAACAATCGGGACAATGGCCATTCCTGCCTTAGTTCACTTACAATGCTCACTTTTTCCTGGGCGCTGAGCATGTTTTCTGCTGAACCAAGGCCTTCAGCTTTTTTAAGTAGGCATTCTCGACCCTGAGTTGTTCAAGTTCCTCTCGCTCAACATCGGTTAATGCTGGCTGTGGTGGGACTGGCGTGATGCTTTTATCTGGCACTGGGATGATCTTTTGATTTTTTCGGGTGAAAGCATCCTCGCCATGTTTTCTATATTTTTCAAGCCAGGTACATACAGTACCAAAGGCTGGTATCCCATGTTTTACCGCAGTTTCACGAACAGAGAAGCCATCATCCACAACTTCTTTTACTACCATAAGTTTGAAATCAGCAGAGTAGCGTCCCTTTTTACCCGTAAGCACACCGATCCCATGCTCCCGGTAGGCATAAGCCCATTTTCTTACCGTGCAAGGGCTTATGTCGTACATCCTGGCTACAGATTTCAGACTCAACTCATCTTCCAGATACTTCTCTGACACTTCCTTTTTGAATTCCAATGAAAATTTTGCCATGCGCCCTCAGTTTTTGATCTGGTGTCTAACTTTTGGGGCGCACTACATTTTAAATGGACACTATCGCTTGAAACACCGGACATGGCTTCTTGAGGTACTTCGCCTCCACTTTGAAGAAAAACTGCCGCGCATTGAGGCCGGACGCCGGTTAGGCATCCCCAAAACCACGGCCTGCGATCTCTTTGTTCGCTTCAGGAAAGCCGGTCTCTCCTGGCCTTTGCCGCCACGGATCAACGCAAAAAACCTGGATAAACGCCTTTACCGGCAGAACTCCCGAAAATCGTCCATTCTTCCCGTAGTCCCTGCGCTCTGCGAAATCCCTGTCGCCCGCAAACGACCACGACGTCCCAACTTCCCCCGCGACTTCAAAATCGCACTGGTGGCGCAGTCGATGCAGCCCGGCGTCAGCGTGGCACAGCTGGCCCGTGAAAATAACATTAACGACAATCTCCTGTTCAACTGGCGACGTCGTTATCAGCAGGAGCTGTCAGGGACTCCGGCCAGCACGCCAGCACTGCTCCCCGTGACGCTGACCGCTACCGAAAGGCAGGTCAGCCCGCTGACACCCTCTGCGGAAGAGTCTCCCTGCTGCGAACTGGTTCTGCCCGCCGGTACGCTGCGTATTAGTGGAAAGCTGACGCCAGAGCTGCTGCAGATGCTTATCCGGGAAATGCAGGGAGGATGCCGGTGATATCACTCCCTGCGGGCTCCCGCATCTGGCTGGTCGCCGGCGTGACGGACATGCGCAACGGCTTCAATGGCCTTGCTTCCAGAGTGCAGAACACGTTACGGGATGACCCCTTCAGCGGGCATCTGTTCATCTTCCGGGGGCGTCGCGGCGACATGATAAAGGTGCTGTGGGCGGACCGGGACGGCCTGTGCCTGTTCACCAAACGCCTGGAACGGGGGCGCTTCGTCTGGCCGGTGACCCGCGACGGCAAAATCCACCTGACGCCGGCGCAGCTGTCCATGCTGCTGGAAGGCATTAACTGGAAGCATCCGCAGCGAACGGAACGCCCTGGAATACGCCTGTAACCTGCTGTAAAGTTGGGTTATGGAGACCTCATACCCTGATGAAAACGCCCGGCTCAGGGCGCTGCTGCAGGAGCAGCAGACCACCATCCGCAAAATGGCGGAGTATAACCGCCTGCTCTCACAGCGGGTGGCGGCGTACGCCAGCGAAATTAACCGGCTGAAGGCGCTGGTCGCTAAGCTGCAGCGGATGCAGTTCGGCAAAAGCTCCGAAAAGCTGCGTGAGAAAACGCAGCGCCAGGTGCGCGAGGCAGAGGAGCGCATCAGCGCCCTGCAGGAGGAGATGGCGGAGGTGCTGGGAGAGCAGCATGACCCGGTACTGCCCCAGCCGCTGCGCCAGTCTTCCTCTCGCAAACCGCTGCCGGCATCGCTTCCCCGGGAAACCCGCACGCTGTCGCCGGCAGAAACCGCCTGTCCGGAATGCGGTGGCGAGCTCACTGCGCTGGGCTGCGACGTATCGGAGCAGCTCGAGCTTATCAGCAGCGCCTTTAAGGTTATCGAAACGCAGCGGCCGAAGCTGGCCTGCTGCAGCTGCGACCACATCGTTCAGACACCCATGCCTTCAAAACCCATTGAGCGCAGCTATGCGGGGCCCGGCCTGCTGGCGCGCATCGTCACGGCGAAGTTCGCCGAACATGTGCCTCACTATCGTCAGTCAGAGATATACCGTCGTCAGGGTGTTGAACTGAGTCGTGCCACGCTGGGGCGCTGGTCCGGCGCGGTCAGCGAACTGATAGAGCCGCTGTACGACCTGCTTCGCCAGTACGTGCTGATGCCGGGTAAGGTGCATACCGACGATATCCCTGTGCCGGTGCAGGAGCCGGGCAGCGGCAAAACCCGCACGGCCCGGCTGTGGGTCTGCGTCCGGGATGACCGTAACGCGGGGTCACAACTTCCACCGGCGGTATGGTTCGCGTACTCGCCGGACCGGAAAGGCGTGCATCCACAGCAACATCTTGCCGGGTACAGCGGTATCCTGCAGGCGGACGCGTACGGTGGCTACAACGCGCTGTACGAAGACGGCCGCATCACCGAAGCGGCGTGTATGGCACACGCCCGCCGAAAAATCCACGACGTCCACGTCCGCCTCCCAACAGATATCACAACCGAAGCACTGAGGCGCATCGGCGAACTGTACGCCATCGAGGCGGAGATACGCGGCAGTCCGGCAGAGGAAAGGCTGGCGACCAGAAAAGCCAAAGCCATACCGCGGATGCAGTCGTTGTATGACTGGATACAGGAACAGATGAAGGTGCTGTCGCGCCACTCGGATACGGCGAAGGCGTTCGCCTACCTGCTGAAGCAGTGGGACGCGTTAAACCTGTACTGCAGCAACGGGTGGGCGGAGATCGACAACAACATCGCGGAGAACGCACTACGTGGCGTAGCCCTGGGCAGGAAGAACTGGCTGTTCGCGGGTTCAGACGCGGGCGGTGAACGTGCTGCGATCCTGTACTCGCTGATCGGCACCTGCCGGCTGAATGGTGTGGAGCCGGAGGCGTGGCTGCGCTATGTCCTGGGACATATCCAGGACTGGCCGGTAAACCGGCTGCGCGACCTGCTGCCGTGGAAAACCGATCTCACATCTGCATAAGCGTCAATACGGTCTGGATGTGACGCTTACTATACCGCATCATGCGTCAGAATGCGCTGCTGCTTGAGCGTAAACCAGAAATACCGCCATCGAAGCGGGCGCATACAGGGAAAGTGGCCGTTGGAGAAAGTAACCAGCGGTGGTGCTCTGACGGATTCGAGTTCAGCTGTGATAACGGTGAAAAACTGCGGGTCACGTTCGCGCTGGACTGTTGCGATCGCGAGGCACTTCACTGGGCGGCCAGTACTGGTGGATATGACAGTGAAACCGTGCAGGACGTCATGCTGGGTGCCGTGGAGAGTCGCTTCGGTAACAGCCTGCCGACATCCCCCGTTGAGTGGCTGACAGACAATGGTTCAGCCTACCGTTCTTATCAGACGCGTCAGTTCGCCAGAATGGTAGGACTGGAGCCTAAACATACGGCGGTACGTAGCCCGGAAAGCAACGGGATGGCAGAGAGCTTCGTCAAAACGATGAAGCGCGATTACATCAGCATCATGCCGAAACCCGACGGGTTAACAGCGGTAAAGAACCTCGCGGAGGCCTTCGAACATTACAACGAATGGCATCCGCATAGTGCACTGGGGTATCGTTCGCCACGGGAATATCTGCGGCGACGAACCAGTAATGGGTTAAGTGATAAAAAGTGTATGGAAATATAGGGGCCAATCCAAACAGTATAGTTGTCTCATTATTTTTTCTCCTCAGAAACATCTTTTGGCTTACTAATGTCTTTAATAAGACCAGATGAAAACTCCGAGGCTACTCCCCCCCAAAAATCGGTGATGCCTCTAATTAGTTGAATCTGATGTATAATACGGGCTTTTGAGGTTATCTCATGGCCAGCGTTAACGTTCATTGTCCCCGTTGTCAGTCTGCACAGGTCTACCGCCATGGTCAGAACCCTAAAGGCCATGACAGATTTCGCTGCCGTGACTGCCACCGTGTGTTTCAGCTTACTTATGCTTATGAAGCGCGTAAGCCGGGTATTAAAGAGCAGATCACTGAAATGGCCTTCAATGGGGCCGGGGTTCGCGATACCGCCAGAACACTGAAAATTGGCATTAACACCGTCATCCGGACTTTAAAAAACTCGCGCCAAAGCGAATAACGTCTTCGCCTGTTGCCCATGCTGATGTGGCGCTTATCTGCGAACTTGATGAGCAATGGAGCTTCGTTGGCAGTAAAGCCCGGCAGCACTGGCTCTGGTACGCGTACAACACCAAAACAGGCGGTGTACTGGCCTACACTTTCGGTCCTCGAACCGATGAAACCTGCCGGGAGCTACTGGCACTGCTTACACCATTCAACATCGGCAGATCACCAGCGACGACTGGGGCAGCTATGGCCGGGAGGTACCGAAGGATAAGCATCTGACCTGCAAAATATTCACCCAACGCATTGAGCGTAATAACCTGACGCTCCGTACCCGCATTAAGCGATTGGCTCGTAAAACAATCTGCTTCTCACGCTCAGTTGAGATCCACGAAAAAGTGATCGGAGCGTTTATCGAAAAATACATGTTCTACTAATTGGATGCACTACCCAATGGATTAATCTGAAGTGGTCAACAAAAACTGGCCACAGCTTTAGAGTTTTTCCAGTATCGGTTTTCCGATTCGTTTGGTGGTAACCCACCGTTATATTCATGCGGTCTGAGCGCGCTGTAATATCCAACGATATAGTCCGTTATTGCGTGAGCTGCATCGCTGAAGCTTACGTAGCCTGTCACTGGCATCCATTCGTTCAGAAAATAAGGGGGATTTTGCCAGCCCCCCTTAATGCAACAGAAACCCCGGGATTGCCGGATCATCAGTAATTCGCCGGAAGTGACTTTTTATCCATCAGCCTTCCCCTGCGCATTGTAATATATCCGCCGGTGCTGAGCTCCTTCAGAATTTTGTTCAGTGAACTGCGTGAGACGGTCGTCCGGCTAAGAATGAACTCAAAGGCTGAAAACCTGCTGCGCTGCTCTTCATCCATTTCCCACAGCATTTCAAGGTGCTGTCTGACAATCCCGTAGACGTTTCGCGATGCGAATGCTTCATCGCGAATGTAGCATTTATTTACCACATCCACACAAAGTGTGAAGGCCTCCTGCCAGAGTGATTGCTCTTCGATAAGGCGCAGCGCGCGTTCCTGCCTTATTGCCATCAGCTCGGCCGGTCTGGTGGTTCTGAGATAATGAAAGATCGTATCCTTCTCCCGGAGGGTCAGTCCGGTGACGGCGGGGGCTTTGACGTAAGCCACGACGGTATCGTCTGACAGCCTGCGGACCTCTGCTTCACCCGCGCACAGACAGTACACGTACTGCGTCTCTTTCTGACGAAATGGTATGGTCTGCTTTTCGCCGGCGACAACCCTGTGAAAACAGTCAGCGCTCTCAATATTGTCAATGATACGTTCTGCAGCAAGCTGTGCGGATATACTGGTCATCATCATTCCGTGTAAAAATACCCATTAATTTAGTGTGGTAAAGGTGTTAACGGAGTTTAATATAGGCGAATTATGATATTATTTTGTATCAGTGATTGTGGAATATTGAAGCTGTGACTGGTATCAAAAAATTCAGCAAGCGTTTGACATTATTCCTGTGGTCCTGACCGGCCTGCCACCTCCGGTGACGGAGACGCCTCATACAGGTACAGTCAGTCAGCGGAATGTGCGGCCTTTGCTTTTTTTTGCCTCAGGTTTATTCGCTTTACCTCTGCTGTCAGCGCTTCCTCCTCCGTGACCATGCCCACAGGTCTGCCCGAGGCGTCATACCGGAAAGCCCCTTCCCTGATGCCCTCCAGATACATCTCGCTCCTGACCAGCGCTTTCAGCGCGAATGCCACCTGTGTAAGCGTTAACGGCAGCTTCCGGGCATCAATGTCCCCTGCCAGCTGGTCTTTTATCCCCACAACCACAGGCCTGGGACGTTCTCCGTCAAACAGACCGGGCCAGAACCGACGCAGGGGATTCACCGCATCGGGTAACTGCGTGGCCGGTAATGGCAACACCGCCGCAGGAGCCTGTGCAGGTTTCTTTCGCATATCAGGCGGAGGGGGCGGATTTCTGGTTATCCTCCGTTTTTTGTGCTTTATCAGGCCGGAAAGACGCGACACGGCGTCAGTCGCCGGAACTTTTTTCTCTGCTGACATAAGTTTCTTCCCTGCAGGTTAAGGTGGTAAATAATACGCTGCGGGCAACATCCGGCCCGCACTGCTCCGCTGATTCGCAGTACCTGAGGAACACCGCAGATACCGCCGGAGCGGGAAATCCAGCTTCCCGCTCCGGCGGTATCCGACAACGACGCCCTGCGGAGGCGTCAGCGGTTCGTTGTTCGCTGCCTGTTCCGGCACTTCCGCGCACAATGTTCTGCAAACCGTTTCCAGCGCAGACAGGGCGCTGATTCTGCAATTTCGCACCACGCCTTCTCTGCAGACCCCTCAAGCTCAAGCCGCACGGCGTTCTGTTCCTTTCTGCGGTGGTGTCGGATATTCCTGTTAGCGTGCATTTTCCCTCATCAATAGTTTCGGAACCAGTAGCAGACCGGACCGTCGGCTGTATCATGGACTGAGCCCATAAACCAGCCTTCATCATCAGGCGGCTCTGGTATCCAGTCTCGGGCATCCTGAGCACCGCCTGCAGGAGCCTCATCGCGCAGGCTCATTGCGTATAACTCCAGTCTGTTGATGCTCAGCCAGTCGCTGAACTCTGCCGGCGTTTTACAGCCGCTGCGGATAAGTGACGGGTGGACCCAGATCCCCTGTTCGTCACGACACACTTCAGCCGCTACAACCATTCCCTCCCCATCACCGTTTACGGGTGACATGTTTTCAGCCACCACGGAGGCAGCGCATGCCGGTTTTTCCATAAAATTTTTCCTTTCAGTAAACTAATTACAACAACAGGTCAAAGAGAGCTGCCCAGAGACCGCAATTTATCTCCGGCAAAGGTGGCATTGAGTACGAGTGCATGGGGGTGAAGCTGCGGATCCAGATCGCGGGAGATATCGTGGTTATACAGAGCAGCCACCATATTTCCCGTAAGCACCGTTTCCGTTTTACCGTTTTCAGTCATGCGCGCGCTGACCAGCTGCTCCACTTCCGTCATCGCCACCGCGACGGCACGATTATGGGCTTCGATAACGCGACGGTCTTCCCCGACCAGTGCCATAGCAGAGACGCTTTTGGGGGCTGAAATGGTCAGATCGTAGCCGCTGCGGTGTTTATTGACGCCATTGACCATCCTGGAGAGATCGGAGCCGTCGGGAAGTTTGCCCTGACGTATCGCATCCATATCGGCGTTAGCCACTTCCCCTTTCAGCCCGATTTTTATCGCGCCCTCACCCAGCCAGCGTGACTCCAGCGAACCGCTCGCATAGTAGTTATCTTCGTGGCTGTAGTAGGAGGCATCCCCCTTAATTGACGAAATGGAGAGCATCAGAATATCCCCCTGCTGTCATCTGAATCATGCGTTTTATCTGCCGCATGGTTGATGTTGACCTCTTCCCTGCGGGTCATATCGAGGGTCTGATGCTGTTGTTACCAGCCGGTTTACTCGCCGTGGGTGAACCACGTTGAGCGACTCTGGCAGGCCCTGCACGATACGATAACCCGGAACCATCAGTGCCAGACAATGTGGCAGTTGTTGAGAAAGGTTCACCATTTTATGGAAACCGTGAGCCCGTTCCCCGGAGGAAAACATGGGCAGGCAAAAGTGGAGCGATATTAGACGCAGCTATTTAGGTTCAAAGGGCAATATCAACATCCTGAAGGGGACGGTTTGTCCCCGGCAGAGCAGTTCTATCTGATGGTCGCCTAAAATAGGCGCCGCAAATTTTCCCGCGCTCTATCCCTTAATGCAACAGAACCATTTAGATTACCCGTGGCGATTCATCTTTTTTATGTAAAAAAACACAAAAAAAAAATTCAACTGAATCGCCACGGGTTTAACAGACACCTCAGAGTCATTTAAGATGGCTTAAAGAGAGGTGCCCATGAGCGGTAAGCGTTATCCCGAAGAGTTTAAAATTGAAGCAGTCAAACAGGTTGTTGATCGCGGTTATTCTGTTGCCAGCGTTGCAACGCGTCTCGATATCACCACCCACAGCCTTTACGCCTGGATAAAGAGCTACGGTCCGGATTCTTCCACTAATAAAGAACAGTCAGATGCTCAGGCCGAGATCCGCCGTCTCCAGAAAGAGCTGAAGCGGGTTACCGACGAACGGGACATATTAAAAAACTGTCCATGGGTGAAACCCCGTCCTGAGTCTCAGAAACTCCCTGGAAAAGCTGGCAGACTAATTTAGCGAAGGAAGCAGCCGTCGGCCTTTTGGTGGTATGACCCCGTAAAAAAACATGGTTCAGGGACTGTGGCGGATCCGACAGTGGTGACTTTGATCCCGTTCAGGAAGGTGATTTCTCCGTCGTCCCCTCCTTCGTTCATCAAAAATGAGCAAGGAGATTCCCATGAAAAAATCCTCCCGAATGTCTATTGTCCATTCTCATGCTGCGGGCGTTGATATTGGCGCTGAATTTCACGTTGTCGCCGTACCGCCTGACGCTGACGCCGAGCCAGTCAGGACTTTTCAAAGTTTCACCGGCGACCTTCATCGGATGTCTGACTGGCTCAAAACCTGTCACATTACGACCATCGCCATGGAGTCCACCGGCGTTTACTGGTTGCCTGCTTTTGAGATCCTTGAAGCCGCGGGTTTCAATGTGATCCTCGTAAATGCCAGAGACGCAAAAAATGTTCCTGGTCGCAAGACTGATGTCAACGACGCCCAGTGGTTGCAGAAACTGCATTCATTTGGTCTTCTCCGGGCCAGCTTCAGACCTGAACACGACATTTCTGTACTCAGGTCTTATTTGAGGCAACGGGAACGCCTGACTGAATACCGGGCTGCACATATCCAGCATATGCAGAAGGCGTTGATGCAGATGAATGTGCAATTACATCATGCCGTATCGGATATCACTGGCGTTACCGGTCTTTCAATCGTCAGAGCCATTGTCAGTGGTGAGCGCGATCCTTCAATGTTGATCCAGTATCGTGATGTCAGATGTAAGAAGACGCCAGAAGTGCTTCAGCAGGCCCTGACAGGGAACTGGCAGCCTGAGCATCTTTTTGCACTTGAACAGTCGGTTGCATTTTTCGATTTTTACCAGGAAAAGATCCGCGAGTGTGATGATCAAATCGAAACTTCATTATTGCAGCTCAGTATCGGAATTAAAGAGCCTGAGGGAGTATTGCCCTCCGCCAGACATCGTACAAAGCAACCCAATCAACTTTCCTTTGATGTCAGACCGTTACTCTGGAAAATTACTGGGGCAGATCTGACACAGATACATGGGTTTGGACCTTATCTGGCACTAAAATTCGTTGCCGAATGCGGTACTGACATGAATCGCTGGCCGGATGCGAGCCATTTTACCTCGTGGCTATGTTTGTCCCCGGGAAATAAGATCTCCGGTGGAAAAGTGTTGTCCTCGAAAACGAGACGTTCATCCAGTCGAATTGCTGCTGCACTCAGGCTGGCAGCCACAACAATTGGCCGGAGCGATACCGCGTTGGGCGCTTTTTATCGTCGATTATCATCCCGTATAGGGAAAGCGAAAGCAGTCACTGCAACGGCAAGAAAACTGGCAATACTGTTCTACAATGCCCTGAAATATGGTCAGAAATATGTCGATCCTGGCGCGGATTATTATGAAGAACGCTACCGTAGTCGCGTACTCGATGGACTTAAACGAAGAGCAAAATCACTGGGTTACTCTCTCCAGCAAGACCCTGAATTATGCGTGTGAATCGGGAGTTTCTCAGGAAGCCGCGGCGTACTTCGCAAAGCTGTCCGACTGAGGTACGCCTTTATCCGTGACAACGCCCGTTGCTGGCCTGTTCGCCTGCTCTGTCGGGTGCTGGATGTTCATCCCAGTGGCTTTTACGCCTGGCTTCAGCAGCCGCATTCACAGCGCCATCAGACAGACCAGATGCTGACAGGACAGATTAAACAGTTCTGGCTGGAGTCGGGATGCGTCTATGGTTATCGCAAGATCCATCTGGATCTGCGGGACAGCGGGCAACAGTGCGGAGTGAACAGAGTCTGGCGACTGATGAAATGTGTCGGGATAAAGGCTCAGGTCGGATACCGGAGCCCGCGGGCACGTAAAGGCGAGGCCAGTATCGTGTCGCCTAACAGGCTCCAGCGACAGTTCAATCCGGATGCTCCGGATGAGCGTTGGGTAACGGACATAACCTACATCAGGACCCACGAAGGCTGGCTGTATCTTGCCGTGGTTGTTGATCTGTTCTCACGCAAAATTATCGGCTGGTCCATGCAATCCCGGATGACAAAGGACATTGTCCTGAACGCACTGCTGATGGCTGTATGGCGGCGTAATCCCCAAAAACAGGTGCTGGTTCATTCGGATCAGGGCAGTCAGTACACAAGCCATGAGTGGCAGTCGTTCCTGAAATCACACGACCTGGAGGGCAGCATGAGCCGTCGCGGTAACTGCCATGATAATGCGGTTGCAGAAAGCTTTTTCCAGTTGTTGAAACGCGAACGGATAAAGAAAAAGATCTACGGAACGCGGGAAGAAGCCCGCAGCGATATTTTTGATTACATCGAAATGTTTTATAACAGTAAGCGTCGGCATGGTTCTAGCGATCAGATGTCACCGACAGAATATGAAAACCAGTATTATCAACGGCTCGGAAGTGTCTAGATTTGGATTGGCCCCTATATTTCCATACACTTTTTATCACTTGACCCATTACTGGTTCGCCGCCGCAGATATTCCCGTGGCGAACGATACCCCAGTGCACTATGCGGATGCCATTCGTTGTAATGTTCGAAGGCCTCCGCGAGGTTCTTTACCGCTGTTAACCCGTCAGGTTTCGGCATGATGCTGATGTAATCACGCTTCATCGTTTTCACGAAGCTCTCAGCCATCCCGTTGCTTTCCGGACTGCGTACCGCCGTATGTTTAGGCTCCAGTCCTACCATTCTGGCGAACTGACGCGTCTGATAAGAACGGTAGGCTGAACCGTTGTCTGTCAGCCACTCAACGGGGGATGTCGGCAGGCTGTTACCGAAGCGACTCTCCACGGCACCCAGCATGACGTCTTGCACGGTTTCACTGTCATATCCACCAGTACTGGCCGCCCAGTGAAGTGCCTCGCGATCGCAACAGTCCAGCGCGAACGTGACCCGCAGTTTTTCACCGTTATCACAGCTGAACTCGAAGCCGTCAGAGCACCACCGCTGGTTACTTTCTCCAACGGCCACTTTCCCTGTATGCGCCCGCTTCGATGGCGGTATTTCTGGTTTACGCTCAAGCAGCAGCGCATTCTGACGCATGATGCGGTATACGCGTTTGGCATTGATCACCGCCATGTCGTCAGTTTCTGATTGTCTGCGCAGCAGTGCCCACACCCGACGATAACCATAGGTGGGCAGATCGCCGATAACGGTATGGATACGGGCCAGCGCGTCGGTATCATCAGGCTTGCGCTTGCACCGACGATCCTGCCAGTCCTTCGACCGGCGGGCCATGGCATGCAGTTGCGCACGTGAGACACGGAGGCAACGACTGACAAGGCTTATTCGCCATCCTCCGGCAACAAGGGCACGTGCGCTATCCACTTTTTTTGTCGGCCATATTCAACGGCTTCTTTTAGCAGCTCGTTTTCCATGGTTTTCTTGCCCAACAGGCGCTGCAGCTCTTTAATTTGCTTCATAGCAGATGCCAGCTCCGACGCGGGCACAACCTGTTCTCCTGCGGCAACGGCTGTGAGGCTGCCTTCCTGATACTGCTTACGCCACAGGAACAGCTGACTGGCAGCAACGCCATGCTGACGGGCGACAAGCGACACAGTCATTCCGGGCTCAAAACTCTGCTGAACAATGGCGATTTTTTCCTGAACACTTCGCCGTCTGCGCTTCTCTGGACCTAAAACATCAATCATCCGAACTCCAACGACTAGTCTAAAAACTAGTATTAAGACTATCACTAACTTAAGTGATACCAACTGTCTGGAGATTCATGGGGCCAGCCTAAGATTATCCGTGGCGATTCAGATAACGCGATGGCCGAAAGCATCAACGGCCTGTACAAAGCGGAGGTGATAAACAGACAAAGCTGGAAAAGCCGTGCAGAGGTTGAGCTGGCGACGCTGGCGTGGGTGGACTGGTACAACAATCGCCGGTTGCTGGAAAGGCTGGGGCATATCCCACCGGCAGAAGCCGAACAGGCATATTATGCTTCCATCGGGAATAAGGATCTGGCAGCCTGAGTTCCCGGACTAAAAACTCTCCCACAAAACCGGGCGGTTCAGTTTCAGGGGGCTACATCAGTAACCCCAGGAAAGCGTTCCCTGTGTACTGCGCCCCTCTGTCTGTGTGCACCACCAGGCCCGTGGCGTATAACCTGCGAAGAGCACCTTTATACCCGTTGTTGACACTAAGAACCCCTGCATATCGGTTACTGTTTGTATCAGACGAACAGTATGTTCACCCAAATTACACTTATCTTTTCCCGTGATGTCGTTAATCTACCCTCGTAGCCCACATACGGGAAATTTAACCACCAGGAGTTGTTATGGATATCATTTCTGTCGCCCTGAAACGCCACTCTACCAAGGCGTTCGACGCAAGCAAAAAACTGACCGCGGAAGAAGCGGAAAAAATTAAAACCCTGCTGCAGTACAGCCCGTCCAGCACCAACTCCCAGCCGTGGTACTTCATTGTGGCCAGCACCGAGGAAGGAAAAGCGCGCGTGGCAAAATCCGCCGCGGGCACATATGTGTTCAACGAACGCAAAATGCTGGATGCTTCCCACGTAGTGGTGTTCTGTGCGAAAACTGCGATGGACGATGCCTGGCTTGAACGCTTACTGGCTCAGGAAGAAGCAGATGGTCGTTTCAATACGCGAGAAGCCAAAGCAGCTAACCATAAGGGCCGTACCTATTTCGCCGACATGCACCGAGTGGCTCTGAAAGATGACGACCAGTGGATGGCGAAGCAGGTTTACCTGAACGTCGGCAACTTCCTGCTGGGCGTGGGCGCAATGGGTCTGGACGCAGTGCCGATTGAAGGTTTCGACGCCGCTATTCTCGACGAAGAGTTTGGCCTGAAAGAGAAAGGCTTTACCAGCCTGGTGGTGGTGCCGGTTGGGCATCACAGCGTGGAAGATTTCAACGCTACACTGCCAAAGTCTCGCCTGCCATTGAGTACGATTGTGACTGAGTGTTAAAAACTGCAGGCGCACCGATATTTTACTTAAAAAGGTATACAAATAATGAAAGTGTTAGTTGTCATTGCACATCCAAAACTTACCAATGGCTCCCGTGTAAATAAATCATTAATCTCAGCCATTAAAGATCATGTTAGTACTATCAGGAATCTATATGAACTTTATCCCAATGGAGTGTTTGATATAAAAAAAGAACAGAGCTTGCTGTTAGAACATGACGTTCTTGTTTTCCAGTTTCCTATTTTTTGGTATTCAGCCCCTTATTTACTCAAGAAGTATTTCGAGGATATTCTTACTCCAGGATTTGCCTATGGAGGTGATGAAAAAGATTTTAAGTTAAAAGATAAGATTTTCCAAATTGTTGTATCTCTGGGGGCAAGAAGAGATAGTTATTACCCATTAACCATTCCCCAACCAGATGACGAAAGTAAAAATTATATAGAGAAGAGGTTAGTGGATTTATTTGGAAATAGTTTGTCAGATGCTTTATTTTTTGACTATGAGCAACTATCAAGTTATACAAAAATGAAATATCAGCATCCATTTGTTGTTTTTGGCGCACCAGAAATCAACTTACCATGGAGAATAACAGATTCAGAACTAAATAGTATTAAATCTAATTACATTGAACTTATCAATACATTTCATAACGTATAATTGCGACTATTCGGATTATATGAATCTATCCAGAAAGAGATTTTCCGATACTTTCTGAAAGAATAAATATGACCGGTAGCAAATGGGGCGAGATGAATTCTGGTAGAAAATTTGGCACTATTTCAAAGTTAACGGTAAGGACTTTTTGTTATTGAAAGGCTTTACATTTCAATAACTTTTATTTAAGCTATGTTATTCACCAGATGTATGCTACGTCCGTAAACCATGGCGTATTCAAGCAGTGGTGGTCGAGAATATTACTCTACAATATTCCTATACACTTATTCTTTAATACATCCATATTTTTACCTTAGTCATTGCAATTGAACTATTTATATATTTATATTTAACTTAAACATATCTTTATCTGCGACTCAGGCATGGGTTAAACATTTAAAAATGGACGCTTCGCGAATTCAGATAATAAGTGCAACGCTCGGTCATGATGGTGAGGAGAGAGTTAGCTGCTGATAAGCTATCCCTCTTCCGTCCAAAGATGAGCGAGTAACCATGAAGTATCAGCAGCTAACCGAGGGGCAACGATACCAGATTGCCCTGCTTTATAAAGAGAATTGTAGTTATTGGGAAATTGGCCAGCGAGTGGGCGTCAGTAAGTCTACCGTCTCCCGTGAACTCAGACGTAATGCCACTCCTGATGGGTATACGCCGGGTGATGCTCAGCGCCTGAGTGAACAGCGGCGTATGGTGGCGGCGAAGCGGTCAGTAAGCCAGAGCACGATTGATTTTGTTGAATTTGCTCTGGAGTGGAAGTGGAGTCCTGAGCAGATAAGCACGGTAGCAAAGGTTATTGGCCTGTCGGTCAGTCACGAGTGGATTTACCAGTATGTGATAGCAGATAAGAACCGTGGTGGTAAGCTTTACACCCATCTGCGGCAGGGGGAAACGTCGCTACCGCAAGGGTTACGGTCAGAAACGGGGCCGCATCCCGGATGCAGTATCGATAGAGCTACGACCCGCTATCGTTGATGAGCGAACCCGTCTGGGGGACTGGGAAGCGGACCTTGTGTTGGGTAGACAGGGAACCGGTGCAATCGTGACGCTGGCAGAACGTAAGAGCCGAATTTATCTGACGAAAAAGGTCTTTTCGAAGGATGCGGTGGAGGTCAGTAACGCGATAATCGCGTTGCTTAGCGATTACCGGGATGCCTGCCACACAATCACCTTCGATAACGGACTGGAGTTCAGTGAGCACAAAGCGATAGCGAAAGCACTGGAAGCGGAGTGCTACTTCGCCCATCCCTACGCCTCGCATGAGCGAGGGCTGAATGAGAACACAAATGGTCTGTTACGGCAGTTTATCCGTAAGGGAACAGACCTTAGGACAGCGTCAGAAGAGGACTTACGGCGCTACCAGAACACACTGAACAGCAGGCCACGCAAGTGTTTGGGGTTCAGGCAACCTTCGGTGGTGTTTGCAGAGCTAAGAAAGGCGGCTTAGCGTTGCACTTCGGACTTGAATTCGCCCTTAGCAGAATGAAAACCCAAAGCTTAAATTAATTCACGGAATCTCACTTCTGTTGAAGTTAATCATTGATTATATAATAAAAACCCTGCAATTAATTTTTGTGATTTACATCTTAACAAGAATAGCAATATCACTATTCTTTACATAATTCATGGAGAATGAAATGAATAAAAAAAACATAACGTTCGCATCATTATCTTTTTTGATATTTAATTCAACAGTATCACACGCAGGAAAAGATATTAAAAAAGGCGAGCTGGAAGTTGTTGCCTCTTTGGATATCAGACCAGGGAATGTTACCGTGTCTGACGATGGACGTGTGTTTGCCACGATACATCCTTTTGATCGCCCCTCACGCTGGCGTCTGATTGAGATCACAGGTAAAACAAGCTGGAAAGCATGGCCTGATGATTCATGGCAAAAAAATGAAAATCAAACTTCATCCCATCAAATTGATACTCCGATAGGCATTACGCGAGATGCACAAAATCGCTTATGGTTGGTAGATATGGGGTTAAACTCAGGGAAAACACGAATTCTCAGCTTTGATATTAATACTGGCAAACATCTCATGACAATTGAACTAGATGACTCTGTCGCTCCGCAGGGCAGTTTTATTCAGGATCTGGTAGTCGATGCTCACGCTGGGTGGATTTATCTGGCTGATATCAGTAATCCAGGATTGATTACTGTCAATATACACAGTAAAATATCCAGCCGATTTTCCGGACACCCGTCATTACAAAGTGAACAATCAGCTGTTATGCATATTGATGGCCAGAATATCCTGTTTAATGGTAAGCCTGCATCAGTTGCTGTAAATCCGATAACGCTAACCGCTGATGGTAAAACTTTATTTTTTGGGGCAATGAATGGCACTACATGGTATGGAATTGATACTGAATACCTTCAGAAGGCTGATGATAAAGTTATTGCTCAACATATTCGGAATGTAGGTAAAAAACCAGTTTCAGATGGAGCAGCTATTTCATCTCAGGGTAGACACTACTTTACTAACCTGAATAACAACGGTGTTGATATGATGGATAACGAAGGGAAACTTATCCCTCTCGTGCGGTCAGCTCTGATTGACTGGCCTGACAGTATTCAGTTCGGCGATAAACAATGGCTTTATATTTCGGCTAACCAACTACATCGTACAGCTATGTTCACAGGTAATGCCGATAAAGGAGAAGCACCATATCGTATTCTTCGTGTATGGACAGATGATACACAACCATACACATCCAATAAGTGAGTGATCTTGATGGTTAGGAGACTGGAAAAGCGTTTTAAAAATATCCTGACCATGAACATAGTCTTTTGGAGCGCAGTGATGGCGGCTGGTAGTGACGCTAATGGCGATAAAATTCGGTTTTCGGTGCCTTTTTAACCTGAAACCCATTTTTCAGGCGCACTTATCCTGCAGTCTGCGCCAGAAGCCATCGTTTCCTGTCGATGCCGTGCAGCCTTTCTGCCACCAGTTCGGTGGCGTGCCTGCCGGCCTCTGCGCCGCTGAAGCGCAGCCGGTTGCCGCACAGAAGGCATTTGTACGGATCCGTGCGCAGAAATTCCTTCATCAGCGCGGCGAAGCCCGGCTGCTCCGGTTTTTCCCGCGTCTCCATCTCCAGGGCTTCATACACTTTTGGCAGCAGCTCGCCCCGTTTACGATTTGACAAAAAACCGTAGTAACGCACCATCTTAAAATGCTTCTCCGGGATATGACTGATATAGCGCCCGCTCATCTCTTCCTGAGTCAGCGTCTGTTTCCGGTGCTGCTGCGTCCGGTGGTCGTAATAGTGGTGCACCACGGCGCCGCCGCTGTAGTGCCTGAGCTTTGCCGCCGACACCGGCGGTCGCTTCAGGTACCGGCCGAGGTATTTGACGCTCCGCCAGGCACCCCGGGTCTTCTTCGCAAAGTGGATGGGCAAAGTGGACCTTCCAGCGGCGCCCGTACTGCGCCTGCAGGTAGCGCTGCCACTGCTTTTTATCGCGGATATGCCCCAGCCCGGGCAGGCTGCCGGGATTAATCAGGTCATAGCTGTGGCGCAGCAGGTGGATGACCGCCCCGCGCCAGATTTCCTCTACAGGCTGCTTCTTAAAGAAGAGGTCGCGCCATACGCTGTGTTTTATATCCAGCCCGCCGCGGGTGACGGACAGATGAATGTGCGGGTGCTGGTTGAGCTGGCGGCCACAGGTGTGCAGGGCGCAGAAGATGCCGACCTCCACGCCCTGTTTGCGGGCCCACCGTAACATGGCCCGTGTGGCGGCCTGAAAGAGCTGATTGAGCAGTGGCCAGTTGTTGTTAAAAAACGGCCACAGCAGGTGGGGCATGGTAAAGGTGATGTGCTGCCAGTCGCAGTCGGGGAGGATGTGGCTCTGCTGCGCCACCCACAGCTCCGTGGCTTTGAAGCCGCAGGAGCTGCAGGCCTTTGACTTACAGCTCTGGCAGAAAAAGCGGGAGTGGGTGCAGTCGGCCAATGCGCAGCAGTAACGGCGAACGCCCATGGCAGCGGTGCCGCAGGCGAGCATGCGCTCGACGCAGAGACGGGTCCACGGGGTCAGGCTATCGCCGAACTTATTGATGAACAAATTCCAGCCGTCATCGACGGTGAAGAGGAGTTTTGCAGGGCGAGGAATATATATGCCGCAGAGTATAAAGCCGGGTTCGGGACATGCAAGCCATCGGAACCGCGAAGCGGTGACGCTCGCCCTGCAAGGGCGCTACTGTTCAGCTTGCAGGTACGAACGAAGCAGCCTGGTGGCTGCAAATCGTAATCGGTTAGAATGGCGTCAATTATCGCTCCCCTAACCGAAGGTCAGCCCTTTTCTGCCCGTTCCACTGAGCGTCAGACCCAGAATTTATTGGCCAATTGACCGGATGAACTCAACATACTCATTGGGTGTTTCTGTCGGCTTAAATTGATCGGCATGAATGACGTATGGATCAATAAAACGCATTTTGCAGGTTCTCGCCGTTTGCACGAAAGGTACCATGAAGTCGTAAAACCAATGCATGTTGTAGCCATCTGGGCCATAGGAGCTTTTAGAGCCACCCGTTGTCGGAGCGAGCAACAGCGACTTACAAGCAAGAGCATAATCTTTACCTTCCACGCCTCCATGATGTGCCCAACCGTTTAGTAAGATGTCATCAATCCACTGCTTCAATAAGCTTGGAGTGGAATACCAATAGAAAGGAAATTGCAAAACGATGGTATTTGCCGTAAGCAACTTTTGGCGATCTTCTTCTAGCTTATCATCAGGCAGACCATTATAGGTTGCATGGCGGTAGCGCTCATAAAGATCAAGAACTTCAATGTTCTTCTCGTTGGAAAGCTTTTTCACCAGACTTTTATTTAAAATAGATTCTTCGAGATTGGGATGTGCAACGACAACAATGATCATTTATCGAGATGCCTTAGAGATAAAAGTTAATTTATATTATGATAACTGTACTGGGGAAAGCTTTCTAGGGTTTGCGTATTTTCATGAGCGGAGATCACCCAATAACATCCATCGAGATCGGGTAATAACATTTGAGCAGATCGCTGAATAACATCGATGGAGATCACTTTTGACTCATTTTGTTATTCGGTGATCTCCATCAATGTTATTGGAACTTCACAGGTGTGTTGATCTGTATCTTTTGCCATTCCGGTGAAGGATACCTATGCCGACAGCTCCAATCTATATGAGAAAACTAAAGGAAATACTTAGACTTAAATATGGTGCCGGACTCAGCCATCGTCAGATTGGCCGTAGTCTCGCGATCTCCCCCTCTGTCGTATCCCGGTATGCCAACCGGGCGGCTCAGCTTGGTATAAAGCAGTGGCCGTTGCCTGCAGAATGGGATGATGCAGCTCTAAAGCATGCGTTCCTTCAGACGCAGGTGAAGATGAAGAAGCATTCCTTGCCAGACTGGGCTACGGTGCACAAAGAGCTGCGTAATAAATGCGTGACGCTGCAACTGCTCTGGGAAGAGTATAGTGAGCGCAACCCTGGCGGTTTTTACAGTTATAACCATTACTGCCGGATGTACCGCGAATGGCTGAAAACCACTTCGCCATCGATGCGCCAGGTCCATAAAGCTGGCGAAAAGCTCTTCGTTGACGACTGTGGGCCAACCGTTGACATTACCAACCCTGATACCGGGGAAATAAGAACCGCGCAGATCATCGTGACCGTTCTCGGGGCGTCAAGTTACACATGGGCAGAGGCCACCTGGTCCCAGCAGCTTGAGGACTGGGTTATGAGCCATGTTCGCTGCTTCCAGTGGCTTGGCGGTGTTCCTGAGCTTGTTGTTCCGGATAATCTGAAAAGCGCCACGTCACGGGCGTGTAAGTATGATCCTGACGTCAACCCAACCTACCAGCAGATGCTTGAGCACTACAATGTTGCCGTCATACCCGCGCGGCCGCGTAAACCGAAAGATAAAGCCAAAGCTGAAGTAGGTGTCCAGGTTGTTGAACGCTGGATCATGGCCCGTATCAGGCATGAGACCTTCTACAGTCTGGCATCACTGAATCAGCGGATCCGGGAACTGCTGGAAAGGCTGAATAACAAGGTCATGCAGAAACTGGGATGTTCGCGGGCCGATCTCTTCATCCAGCTTGATAAACCGGAGCTGAAGCCACTTCCTGAGGCCAGTTACAGCTACACCCTGGTGAAAAAAGTCAGAGTCCATGCAGATTACCACGTAGAGATCGACAAACATTATTACTCGGTGCCCTGTTCGTTGCTGGGCTTACAGCTGGAAGCATGGGCCTCGGGTGGTAAGCGTACAGCGTGAACCGTCTGGTCATAATCTGAAGCATCCGACAAAGTGGTGTCCACCAAATAAGTAGTGGGAACCAAAGTGTCAGATATGCAGAAAAATATGACTCCCGGCAGGCGTAAAGGCTGCCCTAATTATTCTCCTGAGTTTAAACAGCAGCTCGTTGCTGCCTCCTGCGAACCCGGGATATCCATCTCAAAGCTGGCGCTTCAAAATGGCATTAACGCCAATCTGTTGTTCAAATGGCGTCAACAATGGCGTGAGGGAAAGCTGCTATTACCTTCTTCAGAGAGTCCTCAGCTACTTCCTGTGACTCTCGATGCAGCTGCCGTACAGTCAGAGCCACTCGCAGAGGACCCGGAAACCCTCAGTATCAGCTGTGAGGTAACGTTCCGGCACGGAACGCTCCGCCTCAACGGTACTGTCAGCGAAAAGCTCCTGACCGTGCTGATACAGGAGCTCAAACGGTGATCCCGTTACCAACAGGCACCAAAATTTGGCTGGTTGCCGGTATCACCGACATGCGTAACGGCTTCAATGGCCTCGCCGCAAAGGTGCAGATGACGCTGAAAGACGATCCGATGTCCGGGCATGTCTTCATCTTCCGGGGCCGAAGCGGCAGTCAGATCAAACTGCTGTGGTCTACCGGTGACGGGCTGTGCCTGCTGACCAAACGGCTGGAGCGCGGGCGCTTCGCCTGGCCGTCAGCTCGCGATGGCAAAGTGTTCCTGACACCGGCGCAGCTGGCAATGCTTATGGAAGGTATCGACTGGAGACAGCCAAAGCGGCTGCTGACATCCCTGACCATGCTGTAGGCCTCTTTATCCTGGTTGTCGCAGAATAAGCCTGGTAAAATACGGGCCTATGAATGACACCTCTTCTGACGATATCCTTCTGCTAAAACAGCGCCTGGCCGAACAGGAAGCGTTGATCCACGCCCTTCAGGAAAAGCTGAGCAACCGGGAGCGTGAAATAGACCATCTGCAGGCGCAGCTGGATAAACTCCGCCGAATGAACTTCGGCAGTCGTTCCGAAAAGGTATCCCGCCGTATCGCACAGATGGAAGCTGACTTGAACCGGCTTCAGAAAGAAAGCGATACGCTGACGGGGCGGGTGGATGATCCGGCCGTGCAGCGCCCGCTGCGTCAGACCCGCACCCGTAGACCGTTCCCCGAATCACTTCCCCGCGATGAAAAACGGCTATTACCCGCAGACCCCTGCTGCCCGGAGTGTGGTGGCTTGCTGAGTTATCTGGGTGAGGATGCCGCCGAACAGCTGGAGATGATGCGCAGTGCCTTCCGGGTTATCCGGACTGTACGCGAAAAACACGCCTGTACTCAGTGCGATGCCATTGTGCAGGCCCCCGCGCCTTCGCGGCCCATCGAACGGGGTATAGCAGGACCGGGGTTGCTGGCCCGCGTACTAACCTCTAAGTATGCAGAGCACACCCCGCTGTATCGCCAGTCTGAAATATACGGCCGCCAGGGTGTGGAGCTGAGTCGCTCACTGCTATCGGGCTGGGTGGATGCATGTTGCCGGCTGCTGTCACCGCTGGAAGAGGCACTTCGGAACTATGTGCTGACTGACGGCAAGCTCCACGCCGATGACACGCCCGTCCCGGTGCTGTTGCCGGGCAATAAGAAGACGAAGACCGGGCGGTTGTGGACGTATGTTCGTGATGACCGCAATGCCGGGTCAGAGCTGGCACCTGCCGCGTGGTTCGCTTACAGCCCGGACAGAAAAGGCATCCATCCGCAGACCCATCTTGCCGGCTTCAGCGGTGTGTTGCAGGCAGATGCGTACGCCGGGTTCAACGAGCTGTACCGCAATGGCCGGATAACGGAAGCCGCCTGCTGGGCTCATGCCCGCCGAAAGATCCACGATGTGCACATCCGCACCCCGTCAGCCCTGACGGAAGAAGCCCTGAGGCAGATCGGTCAGTTGTACGCCATAGAGGCGGATATAAGGGGAATGCCGTCAGAGCAGCGGCTTGCTGAACGTCAGCGAAAAACGAAACCGCTGTTGAGATCCCTGGAAAGCTGGTTGCGTGAAAAGATGAAGACTCTGTCGCGACACTCAGAACTGACAAAAGCGTTCGCGTACGCACTTAACCAGTGGCCGGCACTGACGTACTATGCGGACGATGGCTGGGCCGAAGCAGACAACAACATCGCTGAAAATGCCCTGCGGACGGTCAGTCTGGGTCGTAAAAACTTCCTGTTCTTCGGCTCTGACCATGGTGGTGAGCGGGGAGCGCTGCTGTACAGCCTGATCTGAACGTGCAAACTGAACGGCGTGGAGCCAGAAAGCTACCTCCGTTATGTCCTTGACGTCATTGCTGACTGGCCGATAAACCGGGTCAGCGAACTACTCCCCTGGCGCGTCGCACTGCCAACTGAATAACACATCCCCGTCAATACGGTTCTCGCTGGACGCTTACCTCGGGTGAGCTGGTCAGGCTGTTCAATCAGGGGCAGGAAGTTGCAGTACATCCCCGCAATCGCAACTACGGCTATGTGGCGTTCATCATCGACGTGTTCGCCGGAGCCATCGTGGGCTGGCGGGTGTCGTCATCGATGGAAACCACGTTCGTGCTGGATGCGCTGGAGCAGGCGCTGTGGGCCCGCCGGCCATCAGGCACCATCCATCACAGCGACAAAGGTTCACAGTACGTGTCGCTGGCATACACACAGCGGTTGCAGGAGGCGGAGCTTCTGGCTTCAACGGGAAGTACGGGTGACTCTTATGATAACGCGATGGCCGAAAGCATCAACGGCCTGTACAAAGCGGAGGTGATAAACAGACAAAGCTGGAAAAGCCGTGCAGAGGTTGAGCTGGCGACGCTGGCGTGGGTGGACTGGTACAACAATCGCCGGTTGCTGGAAAGGCTGGGGCATATCCCACCGGCAGAAGCCGAACAGGCATATTATGCTTCCATCGGGAATAAGGATCTGGCAGCCTGAGTTCCCAACCAAAATACTCTCCCGGAAAACCGGGGCGGTTCAACTTATTTGGTGGACACCACTTTGTCGGATGCTTCAGATTATGACCAGACGGTTTACGCTGTACGCTTACAAATGTGGATGACTTAAAGCGAGACATCATTGGTTATATTGATTTCAATAAACAATTGAAGATAAAGGAAAAAATGGTGAACTCAGCCCGGTGCAATATCGATTAAGTCAGGCCGCATAAGTTGTCCAAGATCTGGGGCGCAGTTCAATTTGGTGTCCACTATCCTCTCAGGAATTTCAGGATCTGCCAGACGGTATTGAAATGATGCTTACTATTCGCGCTCACATACTCAGAGATTTACAAGCAGCGGTTAAAGCAAGAAAAGCAGCCGAACAGATTTTAAAATCAAAGCTTAGCTAGCCGAAGTCATGATTTTTAAAGTTCCAAAAAGATCCTTACTTAAAAAATCACCCCAGCACTTCGGATAAATACAAATATTTATATTTAAAATTTCCTTTGTAATTAATAATATACAAGGAAAGACTCAAACATAGAGACATTAAAAAAAGGGCTCCAACAACAGGCAGCCCTAAAACGTCACTCAAGGAAAAAGGAGGTAATATTCTTGTATAAATCAGCACATGATACCTGAATCGCAATGGATAAATAAAAACATTTCCATTTCAATCGTTTACATAGCTACTCTCCTAGAATAGCGGTCATGTGCACTCTATTACCAGTAGAAGCAGAAATAATTTTGTATGACGTTTGTGCTTCTTTTGCTTTAGCAGCAATTTTTGCTTCTGCACTGTCAAGAGTGTCAGCTGTTACGCTGACAGTCTGCGCCATACCAGAGAATGAAACAACAGAGAGAAGACTAGCTGCTGCGAGAAGTTTAATATTTTCCATAGTGATAATCCTAATAAAGTTAATGTTCATCATAAGAGCATACTGCTCATTTCCTGTTGATGACCATTAAAAACCCTTCAGCTACTATAGGGTCAACACTTTTAATTGTATTCTTTTGTATAGCGTTGACTGTCTTGACTGAACCGTACCGGTTTTGTGGGAGAGAGTTAATTCCGGGAACTCAGGCTGCCAGATCTTTTTCCCTGATGGAAGCATAATAGGCTTTTCCTGCTTCAGCAGGCAGGATGTGCCGGGAGCGTACAGCATCTGAATGGTGTTGAACCCCCTGACGGGTCGAGTCAGTGAACAGTAGCGCCCTTGCAGGGCGAGCGTCACCGCTTCGCGGTTCCGATGGCTTGCATGTCCCGAACCCGGCTTTATACTCTGCGGCATGTATATTCCTCGCCCTGCAAAACTCCTCTTCACCGTCGATGACGGCTGGAATTTGTTCATCAATAAGTTCGGCGATAGCCTGACCCCGTGGACCCGTCTTTGCGTGAACGTAGCGCCCTTAGAGGGCGAGCGTCACGGCTCTGCCGTTCCGATGGTGTTCATGCCCGGCTCACGGCTTTATACTCTGCGGTATGTTAATACCCGAAGGATATCTCCAGCATGCCGCGCAACAAATCTCCGAAAAAACGTAAACAGCACAAACCCGGAAAACCCGGCAGGTCTCCTGCTGACGGGCGTATCCCGTACCGACGCTACCCCAAACGTTTCATGGTCTCCGCGCCTCCTGAGCACGGCCATGAGACCCCGCATGAGTTCTTTTATGACAGTCCCGAAGAAGCCATACAGCACTGCGTCCGCCTTGGGCCTCAGTTTTTTCTCGACACGCTGAACTATCCGCCCCTGGTCACGGTTATCCGGGGTTTTGAGCAGCATCCCGGTGATGCTGAGAGGGCCGGATACGACTGTACCGATGGCGCAATGACTGAAAGCATGCCCGTGGATCAGTTCATGACCTGTACAGAGCTGGGGATAATGCCGGTGTCCTTCGACCCATGGGACAAATCCACCGACAACTGGGCTGACAGACCCGACGAACTCGACTGCGACTGCGACTGCGGGCAGTATGTCGATTTTAGTTTCACCGGCAAGATACCCGGCCTGTAATACCCCGGATGTATATCCCGCGTCCCGCAAAACTCCTCTTCACCGTCGATGACGGCTGGAACAGGTACCTCGGTTCAAATGGCGACAGCGTCAGCCTCTGGACCCGTCTCTGCGTTGAGCGCATGCTCGCCTGCGGGACCACTGAGATGGGTGTTCGTCGTTTTTGCTGTTCGTCACCCGGTTGCACCCACTCCCGCTTTTTCTGCCAGAGCTGCAAGTCAAAGGCCTGCAGTTCCTGCGGATTCAAAGCCACGGAGCAGTGGGTGGCGCAGCAGAGCCACATCCTCCCCGACTGCGACTGGCAGCACATCACCTTTACCATGCCCCACCTGCTGTGGCCGTTTTTTAACAACAACTGGCCACTGCTCAATCAGCTCTTTCAGGCCGCCACACGGGCCATGTTACGGTGGGCCCGCAAACAGGGCGTGGAGGTCGGCATCTTCTGCGCCCTGCACACCTGTGGCCGCCAGCTCAACCAGCACCCGCACATTCATCTGTCCGTCACCCGCGGCGGGCTGGATATAAAACACAGCGTATGGCGCGACCTCTTCTTTAAGAAGCAGCCTGTAGAGGAAATCTGGCGCGGGGCGGTCATCCACCTGCTGCGCCACAGCTATGACCTGATTAATCCCGGCAGCCTGCCCGGGCTGGGGCATATCCGCGATAAAAAGCAGTGGCAGCGCTACCTGCAGGCGCAGTACGGGCGCCGCTGGAAGGTCCACTTTGCCCATCCACTTTGCGAAGAAGACCCGGGGTGCCTGGCGGAGCGTCAAATACCTCGGCCGGTACCTGAAGCGACCGCCGGTGTCGGCGACGAAGCTGAGGCACTACAGCGGTGGTGCCGTGGTGCACCACTATTACGACCACCGGACGCAGCAGCACCGGAAACAGACGCTGACTCAGGAAGAGATGAGCGGGCGCTATATCAGTCATATCCCGGAGAAGCATTTTAAGATGGTGCGTTACTACGGTTTTTTGTCAAATCGTAAACGGGGCGAGCTGCTGCCAAAAGTGTATGAAGCCCTGGAGATGGAGACGCGGGAAAAACCGGAGCAGCCGGGCTTCGCCGTGCTGATGAAGGAATTTTTGCGCACGGATCCGTACAAATGCCTTCTGTGCGGCAACCGGCTGCGCTTCAGCAGTGCACAGGCAGGGAGACATACGACCGAATTAGTGGCAGAAAGGCTGCATGACATAGACAGAAAACGATGGCTTCTGGCGCAGGCTGCAGGATAAGTGCGTCTGAAATATGGGTTACGGGTTAAAAACACGTCAAAAACAGCATTTTATGACTATAACGTTCCCGATGGCGCATCATTACTGCATTGTTGACACTGCTGTTCATGGTCAGGAAATTTTCAAAACGATGATTCATTTTCCTAACCATGAACCTCACGCGCGTCTTTCATCAGGGCCCGAATCGATGACGATTCATCATGGCCGTTTATAGTACCGCAGTCTCTCCCCTTTATTTTTACTGAAAAGCAGACAGAAACCGTAAACGCCGGCGTTGACATGCCGGGGAAGCCCTTATAGTACAATAATTTTCGATATCCAAACTGACCCCTGATATATCAAAACTCAGGCCTGATACCAGAGATAACTCACTGATTAGGTAATATTCATTAAAAAATAGTTTCGCTTAGTGACCTCCGGGTCTGATAACCTGTTGCCCTTTTCTGGTGCAACCTGTGATCCCGGGCGGGGACATATTATTGACGGAGATCGTAATGCCCGTACTTTTAAGGATGAGGGTAATCCCCCTGGTTTTACTTCTGGCACTCGTTTTTGCATTCTTACTTAACTGGCCGGTGTTGCTGCATTTTTACGATATCCTGAGCCGCCTTGAACATGTGAGGGCGGGATTTGTCATTTCCATTCCGTTTGTGCTGGTTGCAGCGCTTAACTTTGTTTTTATGCCTTTCTCGGTTCGCTACCTGCTGAAACCCTTCTTTGCCCTGTTGCTTGTCACCGGTTCGGTGGTGAGTTACGCCACACTGAAATATAAAGTGATGTTTGATCAGTCCATGATCGAGAATATTATGGAAACAACCCCACAGGAAGCGCATTCCTACCTGAATGCCTCACTGGTGCTGTGGCTGGTCTTTATGGGCATTCTCCCGGCTATTCTGTTGTTTTTGATTAAAATTGAATATGCAGACAAATGGTACAAAGGTCTTGCCCACCGGCTGCTTTCCATGCTTGCTTCGCTGGCCCTGATTGCAGGTGTTGCCGCCCTGTATTACCAGGATTATGCCTCTGTCGGGCGTAATAACCCGACGCTGAACAAAGAAATTATCCCGGCAAACTATGCGTACAGCACTTTCCATTACGTGAAGGATACCTATTTTACGACGAAAATGCCTTTCCGGACGCTGGGGGATGATGCGAAGCGCGTTACCCGGAATGGTAAACCCACGCTGATGTTCCTGGTGATTGGCGAAACAGCACGGAGCCAGAATTTTTCCATGAACGGCTACCCGCGTGACACTAACGCCTTTACCAGCAAAATCGATGGCGTTATTTCGTTCAGGAATATGCGTTCCTGCGGCACGGCGACCGCAGTCTCCGTGCCCTGTATGTTCTCGGATATGAACCGTACGGATTACGATGGTAAAAAGGCTGTCGGCAGTGAAAATGTCCTCGACATTGTGCAGAAAACGGGGGGTTCGCTGTTGTGGAAAGAAAACGATGGCGGGTGTAAAGGCGTATGCAGCCGTATCCCGACTGTCGAAATTAATCCCGGTATCAGCAAAACATTGTGTGACGGTAAAACCTGCTATGACGATGTTATGCTGGAAAACCTGGATACCGAAATCGGCAAAATGACCGGAGACAAGCTGATCGCCTTCCATATGATTGGCAGCCATGGACCGACTTATTACCAGCGTTATCCGGCAGAGCATCGTCACTTCATGCCGGAATGTGCGCGCAGCGATATCGAAAACTGCACGCAGGAACAGCTGGTTAATACCTACGACAATACCATTCGCCACACCGACTATGTGTTAGCGCAGATGATTGAAAAGCTTAAGCAATACAGCGAACAGTACAACACCGTACTGCTGTATGTGTCCGATCACGGCGAATCTCTGGGAGAGAGCGGACTGTATCTGCACGGTACCCCCTACAAACTGGCACCGGATCAGCAGACGCATATCCCGATGCAGCTCTGGATGTCGCCAGGCTTCATAGCTGATAAAAATATTAACGCCGCGTGTCTGCAGCATAATGCCGTTAACAAGACATATTCCCACGATAACCTGTTCGCGTCCGTACTGGGGCTCTGGGACATCACCACCGGGGCCTATCTTCCGGGCAGCGACCTGTTCCGGGAATGTCGTGGATAGCGCCCATCTTGCTGGCCAGATATCTGTCTTCATCGCAGGTCATATCGCTGGTACACTCTATAGTGCAGGCAGGCGAAACATCCGACGCCGAAGCCTTTGTACGCGAACTGGCACAGCGTGCCGTAACACGGAGACGCACTTATGACCATCGCACAACAGCTCGAACAGAAGGGTATTGAGAAAGACATCTAGCTGGGTGAACAACGAGGTATTGAAAAAGGCGAGCGCGAAGCCACCCTTAAAATTGCACGAACCATGCTCCAGAACGGCCTTGAACGCAATACAGTCATGAAAATGACCGGTCTGACCGAAGACGACCTGGCGCAGATCCGCCACTAATCCTTTCCTGAGACTCCCTGTCAGGCGGTCAGTGATGGCAATGACAGGGGTTGCATTCACGCGGCCCGTTCTTTGCTGTTCAGCCAGCGCTGATGGTCACCAGCTGCCAGTGATCGTCGTTGCTGACCGCCTCCCAGCCACAGGTTTTCAGCAGCGCATTCAGCCCGTCAGCCTGGCCACCAATTCTTACGGGAACCGGGATAACCTGCTTCCCGTCATCATTAAAACCGATTTCCAGCGCGCTTTTCAGCAGAGAGATGCTGTTAACCGACGCCGCTGGCTGAATCTGACGCCGGCCGCACCACTCACTGTCGCTGAGGACGTGATACACCCAGTCATACTGTTTTGCCAGCTCCATCGCATACGTCAGGCGAAAGAGGTCATTCTGTTCTGACAGTTCGCCGGTACAGCTGCGCCAGAGATAGTCCAGCTTGTGGCGCATCCGAGCCCGGATACCGAGGGTGCGGGCCTGGTTGAGGAGCCAGTCGATATCAGTGGCGACGTCACGGGAAAACCGGCGCTGTTTTTTTGCCTGCGCGAGCCAGCGGGCAAGAAACAGATTTTCCTGCGACTCTGATACCACCACGCGGTCTTCCCGGGCGGTCAGCAGGGCAATGAGGGCGCACCATGCCAGATGGCCAGATTGTTCAGTCAGCGACACGGTTATCTCCGGGTATCATATACCGGGGCAGTATAGCATATCCTGATGATAGTTAATGATATTTAACGGTACCCGTCACGGGATGCCGCAACGCGGCATGGAGGCGCCAGCGTGCGTTGAATATGGCACTGTAAGTGAGTGGCGCCGTAGCCCGGCGCAGCCGGTTACGTGGTGACAGGCTCCACCAGTCTGCCCCTTCCCCCTGCCGGAAAAAACCCGCTGAAAGCGATACAGAAGCCTGTGTGCGCCATCGGAGTGATTCCGGCGTAGCCGGAATGTATCTCCGCGTTAGCGGGCCGTGAGGGCCGCTTACGGGCGTGTACTACTAACTTCCAGCTGCACCACTCACAGCAACACAAAAGTCTAGTTACAACATCCATCACTAAAAGCGATGTCATCCCCGGCCTCCGGCCGGGGGCGGCGGCGCTTTTCAGGGGTGGGTCCCGGGGCAGGTGGTGCCGCTGTGCACGGTCTGCCGCTCTCATTGTTTTGTATGTTGTAACTATGCGCGCGCGACAGCGCCCGCTGCAACGCGGCGG
Organism: Enterobacter sp. 18A13; assembly: GCF_007035975.1. Lineage (NCBI taxonomy): Bacteria > Pseudomonadati > Pseudomonadota > Gammaproteobacteria > Enterobacterales > Enterobacteriaceae > Enterobacter > Enterobacter sp. 18A13. The sequence continues at coordinate 1,952 of NZ_AP019635.1, read as the reverse complement.
GACCAACCTTTGTTGTTTCCGAACCGGCGCAGACGTGAGTCCGCTGCAGGGGCGGGCATTCTCCTGAGCCTGTCCACAGGGCAGGCGACGAACAGGTTATTTATTTATAAGAAGTAATCTTATTTATTTAAAAGAAGTACAGAGCTGGTTTTTAAAGGAAACCACGCACTTTGAAAATACGTCGGCTGGCGCTCTGTAAGCTGTACGGTTGTAACCTTACGGAAAGGTCCCTTGCAGTTAAATGTGAATAAATGGATTCAGCGACCGCAGCGGGCTTCAGTGGGCAGATTTACGGCCGTTCTGATGGCCGGATGACGGGGATGCCGGTGCAGCTGGCCACCGTTCCGCTCAGAAAATGAGCGCCGGCGGGCTGCAGGCGTGGGAAATCCTCCGGCGTCAGCCGGATTTTTCATGAAGGGGGGTTATATGGGGACGGAGGCCAGTCGCGTGTAGTTGTTCCCGCGCGACATCAGCATGCGCTCCTTCACGCGCCGCTCAAGCTCGCGCTTCATGGCGTCCAGCCCGCCGGTAAAGCGGCCGGTGGCGTACTCGCGCGTCAGCTGCTGTTTCACCAGGGTGACAATGTCCTGACGGGTTCTGCCCGCGTCGCGGCGCGCGCGGGCGCGCTTCAGCCCGTGCGACTTACGCTCGGTCTGGTAAACACGGAAACGTTCGCGCACAAAACGCCAGGCCTTCGCTATCAGCTCGTCCATCCCCAGCGGCTGGAGGCGCTGTTTTTTACGCTGCTGATTTTCCCATTCCACGCGGCTGCGGCGCGCGGCCACCACGGCCACGTCTGAGACGTCCAGCGCCGAGAACAGCGCCGGCGTGAAGGTGATATCGGTCGGGATATTGCACCCAATCTGCGGGTCATATTCGGTCTGGTAGGTAATCAGACCCAGCTCCGCCATAAACCTGAGCGCCCGCGTGGCGCGGGTGATGGAGAGGTTCCCGCTCTTTGACTCCGTCGCCAGCCCGCACTCGATGGCCAGATTGGTGATGGAGCGCTGGACGCGGTTGGCCAGCGGGTCGTAGTGGAAGCAAAGCCCCTGCAGCAGCGCATCGATGGCACGACGGCGCAGCACCGGCGGCATGCGGTGACGCTTACCCAGCGAGCGCACGAACGCCACGTGGACGGAAAAATCAAAACGGGACGTGAAGCCTTCGGCTTTCGCCATCAGCTTACGACAGAACGGCAGCGTCTTCTTTCCTTCGCGCGGCGTGAATGCCGGATGCGGGTTTCTGACCTGCCGGTAATGGGAGAACAGGGTCTGAGCGTCAGTCACACCTTCCCGCACTTATGTTGCACGGAAGGAGCAAATGGCACAGAAACAGGTATTGAACTTTTCTGAGCATAAAACTATACTCCCTGCATAGAGCAACAGCTTCTATACAGTTTAAGTAGGCCCCGTTAATCTTACCGTCCCGCCAAGAATGGATGAGATTATCGGGGTTTTTGCTTTTCTGGCTCCGGGTAGACACCTCATCAGAACCAGTTCCCTGCCACCTTACGGCGTGGCCAGCCAAGAATTCGTTAAAACGATCAGTAATCTAGCACCCAACGAGAAAACGATCAAGAATGTGAAGTCTTTACATCCAGAACACCACGTTCAGAAAGTTCACGTTCGAGTAAGGTCTCAATAAACTGCGCTTGAGTGAGTCCTTCCTCTTCACAGATCGTAATCATCCAGTCTTTAAGAGGATTTTTAACAAAAACCTTCACTTCTTTATGTGTTTCACGTTTACGCGCAATCGCGGCAAGCTGTCTTTCACTTGCCGACATCGGCTTACCTTTTCGGTAAGAACGCTTTTCTTTCGATGAGGAAGTTACTGCATTTTCAGCCTGCGACATCTCTGCCCCCTCAAGGATCAAACAAGGATCGTTTCGCAGAGGATACTACAGATTCCTGAAATCAGCGACTTACTTTATGAACGTAACCCGCGTTGGCGCA